>JBILJK010000142.1:0-2504 GCA_044377285.1 Candidatus Planktophila sp. | reverse complement strand
CGAGGGCCTAAAACAAAACGTCCTGTTAAATCGCGTGCCACTAAACGATGAAACTCGAGTGCCACAGCTAAGCGGTGGGCGGTTGGGCGAGCAATGCCGGTAGCGGCAACAAGTTCAGCAAGTGAATGCGGGCCAGCCTCTAGTGTGCTTAAAATTGAGACCGCTTTGTCTAATACGCCAACTCCGCTATTCTGTCTGCTCATAGAGTGATATTAACATCTCAGTATCTGATATCGCAACTGGCACGGTAGGGAGAAGACAATCGTGGGTAAAACGCTAGCCGAAAAAATTTGGGCAGAGCATGTAGTTCGTGCTGCACAAGGCGAACCAGATCTGATTTATATCGATCTGCATTTAATCCATGAAGTAACTAGCCCACAAGCATTTGATGGCCTGCGTCTTGCAGGACGCGCAGTTCGACGTCCCGATTTAACAATTGCAACTGAAGATCACAATGTTCCAACACTTAATATTGATAAGCCAATTGCAGATCCAGTCTCAAAGCTGCAGGTTGATACCTTGCGTGCAAACTGCGCAGAGTTTGGTCTTCGAATTCACTCTCTCGGAGATAAAGATCAGGGAGTTGTTCACGTTGTTGGGCCACAACTTGGTGTTACTCAACCCGGAATGACAATTGTGTGCGGAGATTCGCACACATCTACCCACGGCGCTTTTGGTGCACTTGCCTTTGGTATTGGTACCTCTGAAGTTGAACATGTTCTTGCAACTCAAACATTGCCCTTGCAACGTCCAAAGACAATGGCGATCAATGTTGAAGGCTCGCTCAAGCCTGGTGTCACATCCAAAGACATCATTCTTGCAATCATTGCAAAAATTGGCACAGGCGGCGGCCAGGGATATGTCATTGAATACCGAGGCAGTGCGATCCGCGCGCTGTCAATGGAATCACGTATGACAGTGTGCAACATGTCCATCGAAGCTGGAGCTAGAGCAGGATTAATTGCTCCAGATCAAACAACATTTGATTACATCAAGGGCAAGCCACATGCACCAGAAGATTTTGCTGCAGCAGTTGCATATTGGTCAACGTTGTATACAGATTCAGATGCCCAATTTGATGTTGAAGTGAATCTAAGTGCGGATGAGCTAGAACCATTTGTTACTTGGGGTACTAATCCAGGCCAAGGTTTGCCACTTAATTCGGTGGTTCCAAATCCAGCAGATATCGAAGACACTGAACAACGCACCGCAGCCGAGCGAGCACTTGTTTATATGGGCCTAGAAGCAGGCACACCGCTTAAAAAGATAGCGATTGACACTGTTTTCTTGGGCTCATGTACAAATGGCCGTATTGAAGATTTGCGCGCAGCTGCAGATGTGTTGAAGGGCAAGAAGATTGCATCAACGCTTCGCATGTTAGTTGTTCCAGGATCAGCCCGAGTTCGTCTTGAAGCAGAGGCAGAAGGTTTGGACAAGGTATTTCTTGATGCAGGGGCAGAATGGCGTAACGCAGGATGTTCAATGTGCCTTGGTATGAATCCAGATCAGCTTGCAGTGGGCGAGCGTTCTGCATCAACTTCTAACCGTAACTTTGAAGGTCGCCAAGGTAAGGGCGGTCGCACACACTTAGTTAGTCCACTAGTCGCAGCTGCAACAGCGCTGCGTGGAACCCTGTCTTCACCTGCGGATCTGTAAGGAGCTATTAGTTACCATGGAAAAATTTATTAAGCACACAGGTACCGGCGTTCCTCTACGTCGCAGCAATGTTGATACAGACCAGATAATTCCTGCTGTTTATTTAAAGCGGGTAACTCGCAGTGGTTTCGAGGATGGTTTGTTTGCTGCTTGGCGCAATGATCCAGAATTTGTTTTGAACAAGGAAGCCTATAAAAAGGGCACAGTTCTGATTGCAGGGGCAGATTTTGGAACAGGGTCATCGCGTGAGCATGCGGTATGGGCCTTGCAGAATTATGGTTTTAAAGTTGTTATCTCTAGCCGCTTCGCAGATATCTTTCGTGGAAATTCGCTCAAGGGTGGATTGCTGACAATAATTCTTGATCAAGCCGAGGTAGAAGCGATGTGGACCGCTGTTGAAGCAGATCCGTCAGTTGCAATCACCGTTGACCTAGAAACCCGCACCGTTGGCTATGGTTCAAAGAGTTTGCCCTTTGTAATCGATGATTACACCCGTTGGCGCTTGATGGAGGGATTGGATGACATTGGTTTGACCCTAAAACAGACTGATTCCATTGATTCTTTCGAGAAAAAACGTTCAACGTACAAGCCAACAACTCTTCCAATACGTTCGTAAGGGTTGAAAACAAGCGTAAAACAGGGCTTTTGGGCATGGGTGAGAATCGATCTCCCCAACCCTCAATCTGGTATTTAGAGTTTTCTACGCATAAAAATTGCGGTTTTTAAGTATTTGCGCAAAAATAAAAAATGCGACACGCGCATTTCAATAACCTCATCACCCCATCAATGCGCGTAGGTTTAAGAACACGTTAAGCAGTTGCTTAACATTTACGCGTAAATAAGGGGAA
>JBILJK010000032.1:0-8856 GCA_044377285.1 Candidatus Planktophila sp. | reverse complement strand
GAGTTGTTCCAGCTGCGTCATCAACGATCGACAGTGATTCCCCGGCAATTGCATTAAACAAAGAGGACTTTCCAACATTTGGTCTACCTATCAAAGCGACTTTGCGATACCCATCTTGATTTTGAGCCCGGCCGACTTCAGGTAACACGGCAACTATGTGATCAAGTAAATCTCCGCTGCCTCGACCATGCAATGCAGAAACAAAGCGTGGCTCGCCTAACCCAAGACTCCATAAACCATGCGCTTCTGCTTCTTCTCGTTCACCATCAACTTTATTGCCGATCAAGATTGTTGGCTTCTTCGCTTTGCGTAGATGCTGAACCAAAGTGTCATCTTCATCCAGTGCGCCAACTTGTGCATCTACAACAAAGGCAAGGACATCTGCCTCTTGCATAGCAAGTTCTGAACCCGCACTAACTTGAACTGAAATACCATCGGGCTTTGATTCCCATCCACCTGTATCCATAATGATGAAACGGCGACCGCCCCATTCACATTCATACTGAACGCGATCGCGCGTGACACCAGGGGTATCCTCAACGATCGCTTCGCGTCGACCTATGAATCTATTGATCAATGTTGATTTTCCAACGTTGGGGCGTCCCAAGATTGCAACGATGGGTAAACCAAGCAAATTACGCTTCTTTAAGAGCTCCCAAATGCGTTCTATCGTCTCATCAAGATCCAAATATGTTGAGTCAACTTCTACCGCATCTGCAGCCATTGTTAATGGCGAAACTGTGCGCGTTGAGTCAATTACATCGCGGTTATCCAGAGATGCTTTTACATCAACGCTTTTGTCTTCAGTTTCATTTTCACGACGTACTGCACGTGCATCTAAGTCAGCGGTCAAGTAGATTTTCAAACCTGCTTCAGGTGCCACAACAGTTCCTATATCGCGACCCTCGACAACAATTCCACGTTCTGCTGAATCAATTATGTAATGCTGCAATTTCATAAGTTCGTGACGAACCTCAGGAATCGCACTTATGCGCGATACATTTTCTGTCACAGATGTGCCACGAATTGCATGGGTTATTTGTGTTTCGCCTGCGTAAACATTTGGGGATTGCGGATCAGCATCAAATTTTATCGGATGATCTTTTATAGCTTGCAGTATTGAAAAAGCTTCTTCACATTTATGTTCTAAAGCCAGCCACGTAACTGCTCGATACAAAGCACCAGTATCTAAATAATTCCATCCTGCGCGCACTGCAATCGCTTTTGCTGTACTTGATTTACCTGCGCCACTCGGGCCATCTATAGCTACGATTATGCCCATGTACTGAGCCTACTTCTATTTACGAACCGGATGAACGTTCCATCCGATCGAGGTTAGGTGTGTAGATAACTTTTCGGCATCGTGTGCAGATAATGACAAGGTGATCAAAGCACTTAACTGTCCAGGTGAATGCTCTATGTTCAAATCTTCAACATTTACTTGCATTGCTGCGCATTCATTGAAAATCGCACCAAGTTGACCCGGCTTATCGTCAATGACGATCGGTAAATAACTGTACTCACGTGCTTTACCGCCGTGCTTTCCGGGAATCATCGCTTTGCCATCTCGGCCAGCAGCAATCAACTCTGCAATTGTGGCCGGATCATCTAGCGCTGCAATCATCTGTGTCAGATCGTTTTGTAGACTTATTAGTAATTCAGATATTTCGGCACGATTGCTGTAAATAATCTCTTTCCATAACTTCTCATCGGAGCCTGCGATGCGGGTTGTGTCTCGCAATCCTTGCCCCGCTAACTCCATCCACTCAGCTGGGGTTCCCGACAGCTGCTTTGCCAATAAGGAAGCAGCGATCTGAGGCAGGTGGGAAATCTTTGCAACTGCGGCGTCATGATCCACAGCAGTTAGCTCTATAGGCGTAGCGCCAAGACAGTTGATGAGTTCAAGGACCACATCTTTAGATTCCTGGGAGCAGTCAGCGTCAGGCGTAAGTATCCAACTGCGTCCTTGAAATAGATCGGCTCTGGCAGAGCTTGCACCGCCGATTTCCCGCCCTGCCATGGGATGGGTGGGCAAAAACCTTGTGGATAGGCCTGTAAATGTCTTAACCTGAAGTAAAACTTCATTCTTAACACTACCAACATCCATAAATGTTGACTGAGGGTTTATGGCAATTTCGTTCGGAATGACGTGGGAGAGTCCAGAGGTCGGAAGAGCGAATATAACAAGTTCAGGATCTGCCACTACTACCCCACCTATTAGGTCCTTAGCTAAGGCTTGAGCAGATGGATCAGAATCAACCATTTCAACCGCGATCCCACGCTGAACCAGACCTAAACCAATAGAGGTTCCTATCAATCCGGAGCCAACTATGCGCACCTTTTCCAGCATTATTGCGCTATATCTCTGCGCAGTGAGGCCGCTCCGTGAAGGTAAATATGGGTTATTTGTTCTGGCCTCTTATTTGTCTCAACATGGAGCATCGCTCTTACGGTTTTATCCAGAGCTCCCGGGACTGCTACCTCAACCGAGCCGATGAGAGGCACGTTGGCAAAACCCATCTCCCGACAAGCGGCAGCTGGAAATGCTGCATCTAGATCCACTGTGCTGGTGAAGAAAACTGATATGACATCGGATGGGGTGAGAGCGTTAGCTGTCAGAATCGCAGCAATGAGCTCCTGAACACCTGCGGCGATATCGCCAGCGGTGTTCGCCGGAACTTGGATTGCTCCACGAATTGCGCGTAATCCCATGGGATAAGGGTACCTTTCCTAGCCATTTTTAGCGTTCATTTAAATGCTTGTTTGTCGATAAAACCTTTAATTCTTTAAACCATTTCACTCTTCTCACGAACGAGTCCTAGCTCCATTCTGACATCCGTCATCAATTCCTGATTATCGATAAATTGATACTTATAGACTCTTGTGAGCGTGATAAATGTCGATAAATGGTTTTCAATTGAGATAAATATCTATAAAACAATAAATAGTTATTTTCAATATTATCTATTTATAGTAAAACAGTTAAATATCTAAAGCCTTTCGTAGATTCATCAACTCTCCATCGTTCAGGTCTCGCCAGCGTCCTTCAGGGGTATCTCCCAACGAGATTGGGCCAAACTTAGTTCGGATCAAGCGAAGTACATCCACCCCTACCGCCTCCATTAGCCGACGGATAATGTGATAACGACCTTCGTGAATCGATACCTCAATCCATCGTGGAGAAAGCTGCTTAAAGGTCAAAACACGACCCATTCCATCTTCAAGCTCCACACCCTTCAAAAGCACCTTATCTACTCCAGTTGGCAAAATCCCATCAAATTCAATGATGTAGGTCTTTTCAAGCCCAAAGGATGGGTGGGTAGCCCTGAAGGTTAAATCGCCATCATTTGTGAGCAAAATGAGGCCTTCAGAATCCTTATCCAGGCGTCCAACATGAAAAAGTCGCTCTTTGCGTAGGTCGATAAAGTCATCTAATGATGGGCGACCTTCTGGGTCAAACATCGTAGACAAAACACCCTTTGGTTTATGAAGTGCAAGATAAGACTTAGTCAAAGTTCGCTTGATTGTCTCACCATCAACCATCACTTGATCCGTTTCAGGGTCGAATTTGCTACCCATCTCCCGAATAATGATTCCATTGACCGCGACACGGCCATCTTCGATTAATTCATCAGCTCCGCGACGGCTAGTAATACCGGCATCAGCGATTATCTTATTAAGCCTCATTTGGGCCATGGCTATCCTCCCGACAGTCAGGAGGTAAGGATAGCCGACAGGTTAGTCAGTTAGCGAATCGAGAATTTCATCCAGGCCATCAAGATCTGGCAGGTACGGCGCCAGCGCTGGGAGATCCTCAAGAGAGTTCAGGCCAAGGCGCTCGAGGAAGTAGCTGGTCGTCTTGTACAAGATTGCACCTGTTTCATGCTCAAGACCAGATTCTTCTACCAATCCACGGGTAACTAGGGTTTTCATGACCGCCTCAACATTTACCCCACGAATAGCTGACACACGGGCTCTTGAGACTGGTTGGCGATAAGCGATCACCGAGAGGGTTTCAAGGGCTGCCTGAGTCAAACGAGACTGTTGGCCATCTAGTACAAATTTTTCCACCACCGCTGAATAATTGGGGTTGCTATAAAAGCGCCATCCCCCGTTGATCTTACGTAGGGAAAAGCCGCGATCCTCGTAACTTCCCTCAAGGACAGTCAAAGCGGTTTCGATCTCTTCGATTGGGCGTTCCAGGACCTGGGCCAAAATGATCTCTGTAACCGGCTCATCAACCACCATAAGGATCGCCTCGATAGAACGTTCAACTTCTACATTAGACATTATTGCTACTTTCTGTCGAATCTTCCATCTCTAAAACTACAGGTATATCAAACTCATCGGTAATTTCGACCTCGCCTTCAAGGCTTCCGGTCCAACTGATCTGCAGCTCCCCTAGGGCGATAACCTGATCGAAGCGAAGTACGCCCTGACGATAGAGGTCTAGCAGTGCCAAGAACCGGGCTACTACAACCAATGTGCTGTCTGCATCTGAAATTAGGTTTCTAAAGCTAAGCGTCTTTGAGTGTCGTAGAGCTTCCACGACCATCCTTGACTCCTCAGCAACGCTCACGAGGGCCATATGCAGGTGCTGGACCGCCACTGTCGGAATCACCTTGGGTGTAAGTACACGCTCGGCGATGGCCGCAAAACGTGCCGCCCCTACCCCGATCAGAACCTCAGGCAATAGCGCCGCGAGGGCTGGATCTAGGGCCACCACACGGGCAAATGATTTATCAGCGGCGGCGATACGCTCGTTGAAGGTGGCTGCAATCTCCTTGAAAGCTCGGTACTGCAACAGGCGGGCAAACAATAGATCTCGCGCTTCAAGCAGAGCCAAATCCTCTTCATCCTCGACGTCACCAGATGGCAGCAGTCGGGCGGCTTTTAAATCCAGCAACGTTGCCGCCACCACTAAGAACTCGGTCGCCTGGTCCAGTTCCCAGCCTTCACCAGATGCTTCCAAAGCACGAATAAAGGAGATGAACTCATCGGTCACCATGCTCAAGGAGACTTCGGTGACATCCATCTTGTGTCGCGAAATAAGCTGAAGTAGTAGATCGAAGGGGCCATCAAAGTTGGACAGGTGAACAGAAAAGCCGTCTGAGGAGGCGTTTACATCGGTCGACGCCTCGACAGATACGTGATCTGTTACTCCAACATTTGTTAATCCCGCATCTGTTAATCCCACGGAGGCACCTTACTTCACGCTTGCCTGTTTTATGTGTAACGCATAGGCTCCCGCGTATATCAGGAAAGAGGTTTGACTATTGAACGCTAAATCGACAATTGCAGAGGATGTGGCAACCACATCTACCTTGCTAGGCAAGGCGGCTCAAAACTTTCCGACTCCTGCTGCTTTAACAGAGCATGGCAATGCAAAGGTGATTTCAATCTTCAACCAAAAAGGTGGAGTTGGAAAAACAACGAGCACTATCAACTTAGGTGCTGCATTATCTGAATTGGGTCGCCGCGTTCTATTGGTTGACTTCGATCCACAAGGTGGCCTGTCTTTAGGTCTTGGCGTAAATGCCCATTCTTTGCCCTTAGAACAAACTGTCTATTACGCATTAATGACACCAACAGCAAATGTTGATGACATTGTTTTGAAATCCTCAGTTCCAGGGTTGGATTTCTTGCCAGCAAACCGTGACCTAGGTACAGCTGAAACAACTTTGGGTGCTGAAATTGGCGGTCAGCAATACCTCAAGCGTGCCCTCGCACCACTTCGTGATTATTACGATGTCATTTTAATTGACTGTCAACCAACAATGGGACAATTAACAATTAACGCATTGGTTGCATCTGATGAAGTTATAGTTCCGATGCAGTGTGAATACTTCGCATTGCATGGATTCATCGAACTTAAAGGCAACTTAGATAAGGTCAAGAATTTTCTCAACCCTAATCTTCGACTTATCGGTATTTTGGCAACAATGTACGACAAGAAAACTTCACACAATCGCCAGGTTCTAGAAAGAATTCTTGAGCAATTCCCTGAAGATGTATTTGAAACGATCATTGCTAAAACAATTCGTTTCCCAGAAACAACTGTAGTTGGTGAACCGATCACGACATATGCAACATCTTCAGGTGGAGCTGCTTCATACCGACGTTTAGCACGAGAACTTATCGCCAGAGGAGGCGCACGATGACACGCAGAGCAAACCTTCCGGGTGCAGATGAACTTTTCCGTTCCACAGCACCAGCACTAACCTCAGTCCCAACACAAACTATTCAAGAATCAGCTGCGCCGCTAGTTGCACCTGCTATTGCAACTCCAAAAGCGCCATCATCTAAAAAAGGTGTGCGCACGATTGCGCGTCGTCGCGTGACAACTGTTGATCGCTCTCCATCAGGTCGTGAACGTCATGATGAGAAAATCACTGTTTACCTCTCACCCGATGAACTCTTTGATCTCGATCAAGCACGTCTGCAACTACGTGGCGATTTGGGTCTTGCAGTAGACCGTGGCCGCATTGTTCGCGAATCAATTGCGGTGATCATTGCCGATCTAGAAGCAAAAGGCGATCAAAGTATCTTGGCTCGTCGTTTGCGCGGTCTATAAATCTAATTACCTGGCTCGTGGATGAGCCATTGAATAGCTCTCTCGCACTTTATCTATTGTTATAAGCGTATAAATCTGAGTTGTTGTAACTGAGGCATGTCCCAGTAGTTCTTGAACAACACGAATATCTGCGCCACCATCTAAAAGATGTGTCGCGTACGAATGTCTAAATACGTGGGGCGAAACATGGTCAGTGACACCTGCTGCTTCTGCCGCATCTAAAACTAACTGCCAGGCAGATTGTCTAGAAATTCTCGATCCTCGCGAATTAAGAAACAGTGCAGAAGTAGTCTTCGAGCTCTTTGCTGCTAAATCTGGTCGGACTCGGACCAGATAATTTTCTATCGACTTTGATGCAAATGAACCCAAAGGAACGATTCGTTCTTTAGAGCCCTTGCCACGTAGTTTCAAAGTTGTAACAACCCCATCATCAGTCTCAATCGAATTGAGATCGTTGAGATTTATTCCTATTAATTCACTGACTCGGGCACCACTGCTATACAAAAGTTCAAGCATCGCCTGGTCAC
The DNA here is from genome assembly GCA_044377285.1 of Candidatus Planktophila sp. Lineage (GTDB taxonomy): Bacteria > Actinomycetota > Actinomycetes > Nanopelagicales > Nanopelagicaceae > Planktophila. The sequence continues at coordinate 1,755 of JBILJK010000032.1, read as the reverse complement.
GAGTCGTAACTGGTTGACCTTCACGATAGGCCGCATCGATCATTGAAACTATCTGATCAATAGTTAACGCTTTAGGTAATCGACGAGATGACTTACTTGGCGCGATTTCTAATGTTGGATCTGCGTATCCATACTCTTGTTGCAGATGCTTGAAAAAAGATCGCAAAGTGGAATCCACCCTGTTAATACTTGCAACCGACAATTGTGCCTCACGTAACGATGCTTCAAAGGCGCTGACTGTCTCAGGATCAACATCAGACAACGCTTTAGTATTTAGAAATAGTGCAAACTTGTTTAAATCTCTGCGATACGCAGAAATGGAGTTTGCAGCCAGACCTCTCTCAATTTGCAAATGATTGAGAAAGGATGTTGAGGCTATTTCAAAGTTCAACGCTCGGGTAACCATGTGCTTCTGCTACAGCTGAATAGTAAATTTTACCTTCATGGACATTCAGACCCTTAGCTAAGTTTGCATCTTTTCTGCATGCCGATTCCCACCCAAGGTTTGCTAAGGAGAGTGCATATGGCAACGTTGCATTGGTTAAGGCATAGGTAGAAGCCACAGGAACAGCACCTGGCATGTTGGCAACGCAATAAAACACTGAGTTGTGAACAGTAAATGTTGGCTCCGCATGTGTTGTTGCCTTGGAGTCTTCGAAGCACCCACCTTGATCAATAGCGATATCAACTAATACCGAACCGCTTTTCATTTGTGAAACTAGAGTGTTCGAAATTAACTTTGGTGCTTTTGCGCCATGAACCAATACCGCACCAATAACTAGATCGGCTTGTTTAACTTCTCGCTCTAGTGCGTGCTTTGATGCAACCAAAGTCTTGATACGACCACCATAAACTGTGTCGATATATTGCAAACGGCTTATCGAACGATCAAATACAGTCACATCAGCTCCCATACCAAGAGCGATAACGGCGGCATTTAACCCAGCAACTCCCCCGCCAATTACAACAACTCGGCCGGGAGCAACCCCTGGAACTCCCCCTAGAAGAACACCGCGACCACCATGTGGTTTTTGCAGCGCTGTTGCTCCAACTTGGGTAGCAAGTCGTCCTGCAACTTCACTCATTGGAGCGAGTAATGGCAACTTTCCATTAACTTCAACAGTTTCATATGCGATTGCAGTGGTTCCAGAAGCTACAAGTGCATCGGTGCACGCTTTAGAGGCGGCTAAGTGAAGGTATGTGAAAAGAGTTTGCCCTTTACGCATCTTGGAGTATTCAGATTCAATCGGCTCTTTTACCTTCAGGACTAAATCTGCTTTTTGCCACACATCATCAGCTGTTGCAACAATTGTGGCTCCGGCTTGAATGAAATCCTCATTAGTAATTGCCGAGGCAACTCCTGCGCCATCTTGAATCACAACAGTATGGCCTGCGTGAACGAATTCGGAGACACCTTCTGGAGTAATGGCCACTCGCGATTCGTGAACTTTAATTTCCTTCGGAACACCAACGAGCATGATTAGCCTTTCGCTGCTACCGCCGCTGCTATCAAACCAATAAATAATGGGTGTGGTCGCGTTGGACGTGAACGCAGCTCAGGATGAGCTTGCGTGCCTACGTAGTAAGGATGCACCTCTTTGGGAAGTTCTACAAACTCCACAAGGTCTCGTTCTTTAAACATTCCAGAGAAAACCAGCCCAGCGTTTGAAATCTGCTCACGGTACTTGTTATTGACTTCATAACGGTGGCGATGACGTTCAGAGACTTCTGTTGAGCCATATGTCGTTGCAACGA
>JBILJK010000141.1:0-2523 GCA_044377285.1 Candidatus Planktophila sp. | reverse complement strand
TAAAACGGTATCTCCTGGTGCAACTAACGTGGCAGCGTGTTTAACCACAGCCTCCATCAAAGAGTTTGAATCCCCGCCTCGCGCGTAGTCAGCGGGAGCATCGACAAAAATAATGGGTATGTCAGGTGCGTGCTCATGTAAAGCCTCTGCGATAAGTTGGCGATCTGCGCCAATAAGAATCGCTGACTTAATTCGAGATTTGCAACGTTGAATCAGTGAACCCATGTCCGCGCCTTTTGCTAATCCCCCGGCAATCCACACAACAGATAGATGGGACATCAACGATGCTGCCGCAGCATGCGGATTAGTCGCTTTTGAATCATCCACCCAAGCAACTGAATCACTGTTAAAAACCGTTTCGATGCGATGGCGACCAGGCTTGAACTCTTGCAACGCCTTTTGGATCTGTTCATGCGAAACTCCCACCGTCCGCGCAAGTGCTGCTGCAGCTAAAGCGTTCGAAACATTGTGAGGCACAGTGGGAGTGATGTCTTTGAGCTCACAAATCATCGCAGCTTCCAGAGGATCAGCCACAAATGCTCTGTCGACCAATAACTCTTCCACAACACCAATCTCGCCCGGTCCCGGAGTATCTAGTGAGAAAAAAACTTTGCGTCCAGTAAATCGATTAGCTCGCATTACTACTTCTTGATCGTCTGCATTGAGAATAGCTATATCTACTCGATCTAGTATTGAAAATTTAGCATCTGCATAAGCATCAAAGGTGCCATGCCAATCTAGGTGGTCATCTGCAATGTTTAGTATTGCAGCAGAAACAAAGTGTGCTTGCTTCGCCCAATGTAGTTGGAAACTTGAAAGCTCTAGAACTAAGTAGTCAAAAGAATCTTTACGATCAACAGCTTCAATTACTGTGTCGCCAACATTGCCACAAGCTACTGCTTTTAACCCTGCGGTTTGCAGAATCTTTGCAACCATTTCAACTGTAGTTGTTTTTCCGTTTGTACCAGTCAGGGCTAACCATTTTTGTCCCGGTGAAACTTCAGTGCAAATCTGCCACGCAAGATCAATCTCATTTACTAACTGCAGATCACTGGCTAGCACTTTAACCACTAACGGATGATCTTGACGCCATCCCGGAGAAATCACGACAGCATCAAAACTAGATAAGTCAATGGATTCAGGTTTTACTGCATCCAGCGAATTGTCATCAGTAATTGTTACTAAACCGCCCCGGCTTTTTAATGAGGCAGCAACAGCCAACCCAGTTACGCCTGCTCCTAAGATGAGGAAGCGTTGGTCAGCGAATTGAATGGACATTTATTATTTGGCTACCCACTGCGCATAAAACAAACCGAGCCCAGCAGCTACTGACAAGCCAGCGATAATCCAGAAACGAATAACAATTGTTATTTGCTCCCAACCAACTAATTCAAAGTGATGATGCAACGGTGCCATCTTGAATACACGTTTTCCGCCACTGATTTTGAAGTACACGGTCTGAATCAGCACCGACATAGTGATGATGACAAAGAGCCCACCAAGAGGAATAAGTAGTAGTTCTACACGTAAAGTTGCTGCTAATCCAGCAATTGCGCCACCTAATGCCAAAGAACCAGTGTCGCCCATAAAAATCTTTGCTGGCGCTGTATTCCACCACAGAAATCCAGTGCATCCACCAGCAAATGCGGCAGCTAATACAGCTAAGTCCAAAGGATCTCGAACTGCATAACACCCAGCAGCAGGGTTTAGCGCACAACTTTGTCCAAACTCCCACACACCAATTAATACAAAGGCTAAGAAAGTCATAATGGATGCACCTGTGGCTAATCCATCTAAGCCGTCAGATAAGTTCACACCGTTACTTGCAGACATCACCATGATGACAATCCAAACAATTGCCAATCCAGAGCCTAAGTAAATCGAAGTTTCGCGCACTCCTGACAAATACTGCGAAATAGGAGTTAAGGAATCAGAATCAACAAACTGCAGACCTAGATAGCCAAAAATCGCAGCAAAAATAGCCTGGCCTATTAACTTGAATCGACCAGGTAATCCGCGCGAATTCTGGCGAGAAACCTTTAGCCAGTCATCTAAGAAACCAATAAAACCTAGTGAAATAACTAATCCAATTACCAACATAGCGGAAACCGTTACTGGGTTACCTGTCACTAAGTGAGCAGTTAAGTAACCAAGAATCGCTGCCAGAATAAAGATGATTCCACCCATGGTTGGGGTTCCGTGCTTGATGTGGTGACTACTTGGACCATCATCACGAATGATTTGTCCATACCCTTTAGCTGCAAGAATGCGAATCAATACGCGAGTTCCAAATAGTGCAAATACCAGTGCGAAGGCGCCAGCTATAAGTATCTGTCTCAACTTTCAACTCCACTCTTGTCTAACCACAAACTCTCTAGTTTTTGTGCGAGTACTTCAAAACCCTCAGAACGTGAAGCCTTTACCAGAACTACGTCTCCTGCAGAGAAGTAATCAGTCATAGATAGGCATTCATCAATGCTTGCGTAGTGATGGACAAGCATCTGACCCATTGGATTGCCATAT
>JBILJK010000140.1:0-2535 GCA_044377285.1 Candidatus Planktophila sp. | reverse complement strand
AACTACCTGTTTACGATCCAAGTGACGGTTCAGTTATTGCCGAAGTAGCCCTAGCCGGAGATGCCCACTGTGATGCTGCAATTGTAGCTGCCGATGCAGCAGCCAAGGCGTGGGCAAAGACAGCTCCACGATATCGCTCAGAAATTTTGCGTAAAGCATTTGAATTAATGACGGCAGAAAATGAAGCGATTGCACAATTGATATCTCGCGAAAACGGAAAAGCCATGCCAGATGCTCGCGGTGAAGCGACATATGCTGCTGAATTCTTCCGTTGGTTTGCAGAAGAAACAGTTCGCACACCTGGTGATTTCCGCAAATCTCCATCAGGGGATAAGCGCATCCTTGTTTCACACGAACCAATTGGTGTTTCAATTCTTATTACACCGTGGAACTTCCCAGCAGGAATGGCAACACGAAAGATCGGCCCAGCGGTTGCTGCAGGTTGCACAATGATTTTAAAACCAGCGGGTGAAACACCACTGACCGCTATGTACATTGTTGATCTAATGGAACGCGCAGGATTGCCTAAGGGAGTTCTAAATTTAGTTCTTCCAGAAAAAACAGGTCCTGCAATTTCAAAGATGTTACATGATCCACGTGTAAAGAATCTTTCTTTTACAGGTTCGACAGAAGTTGGTCGCATCCTTCTCAAAGAGGCAGCCGACCGGGTTATTCGCTGCTCAATGGAGCTTGGCGGAAATGCACAAGTTGTTATTCATGATGATGCGGATCTAGCAGTCACAATTCCACAACTTTCTCTAGCAAAGATGCGCAATGGTGGCGCTGCATGTACATCTGCAAATCGCATATTTGTTCAACGCGGGATCGCAGATAAATTTATTGCAGAGATGACAAAGTCCATGAGCTCATACGTTATGGGCCGCGGAACGGAAGCCACAACAACACTTGGTGCCTATGTTTCAATGAAAGAGCGCAACAAGATTGCCGACATCGTCGATGAATCAATCGCAGCTGGCGCAAAGGTTGAAGTTGGTGGAGTCAAGCCTGAAGGTGAAGGCGCTTTCTACCCAGCAACAGTATTGATCGTTGAAAAAGATAATCCAATCCTGCTTCATGAAATCTTCGGTCCAGTCGCACCGATCGTTATTTTTGATACAGATGAAGAAGGAATTGAAATGGCTAATGACACCGAATTCGGTCTTATTAGTTATGTCTTTTCATCTAATCTGACGCGCGCACTGCGTACAGCAGAGGCGATGGAATCAGGAATGGTTGCAATCAATAAGGGAGTTATCTCAGATCCAGCTGCACCATTTGGTGGCGTAAAGCAATCAGGATTAGGCCGCGAAGGTGGCTTTGATGGAATTCATGAGTTCTTGCAGACCAAGTTCATTGGCGTCGAGATTTAAACATATGCACCCAAAATATCAAACTAGGGCTTTTTACTTGTAAATTGAAAAAACTTATTGCTTGTAGTTTGTTTGAATGAGTCTGATACAACGAGAGTTACAGATGCTGATTTTTTCTTCGCCAAATTTGTTACCACGATTGAATTTCCATTAAGTTTAACAACACAATTTACTGCTACTAATTTGTACTTTAATTCAGGATGCTTTTTAAATACAAAGGAATAACTATCTTTCGTAGACTTAACCAATTTTACATACGGTTTATTCAAAATTGGTGGTGCCATGGATTTAACGGTCGCCACAACTCCTTCAGAGACCTGGCCAAACGGATCCGTAATTTTAATGTTTACATCAACACTTTGATTAGGCACAAGTGCGGAAATCTCAACAGTGTTAGCAAGAACCAAAACGTTGCCATCGGAGGCAGAAATCTCATATGAATACCCCTCTACATCAAGTGCAAAGAAAGTTATTTTTACTGAATTCAAATTAGATTCTGTAGTTGCAACGACCGGCAAGACTGGCGGTTCCGGAAAAGCTGTTTTTTCGGAATCACTGAAACTTATATATTGTCCATCGGAAGATCGACACGTAGCAGATAATTTGACTTCAGTTGCAGGCGTAAGTTTCAAAACGATTACAGAACCATCTCCCTTGATGCCATCGGTAATAACTTCACCAGAGGTTGATGAGTAGCTACAAGACGTTTCATAGTCCTGTACATATTTGAAGATAATTTGAGAATTAGTTACCTTTGTACTTTCCAACGCTAGCCGCATCAAAGCACCTGGTGGTTGTATATTTACAGATGGGAGACCTATTAAAGGATTGGGCAATTTAGTTTTTGATTTAGGGGTTGAATCAACTGTCGCATCCCCCTTGGCATTTGAGTAAGTGGTTGATCGTTGCTTGGGTTTATATAGACAATCTTGATTTCCAATGATGCTGTTGTTGCTACCCGAACATGAAGTGGTGTAGACGGTCATTTGTTGAAGCACGTAATCGCCGGGTTCAGCAGTTCGACTACTCCTGCAAAAGACCGTGACACTAGCCATTTTGCTCATAAATGGCGTATTCCCTAAGTCCTTTACGTAGCAAACTGCCCCCTGCTTATTAGAACTATCTTTCCCCCTCAATTCACCAAAAATCTGGTAAATATTTCCTC
>JBILJK010000036.1:0-8527 GCA_044377285.1 Candidatus Planktophila sp. | reverse complement strand
TTCAAATGCAACTGTAATCACGTGTCAGAATTCTGTCTCCACTGGACATAATCCGCCAGTGGTTGCAGCTCCAACTTCGATTGCTAATCCACTTCCAAGAACAATCACGCTTATCACAAATTGTGGCAATATTACTATTCGCACTTTGGAGAATGCAGTTCCGGTTACCTTGTCCGCTCTAAGCGCACTCGCGAAGGGGAATTTCTACGACAACACAAATTGCCACAGAATGACCACTTCGGGTTTATATGTTATTCAGTGTGGGGACCCTACTGAGACTGGTTCCGGTTCCCCTGGATTTGCTTATGTTGATGAAAATTTACCAAAGGCAACTGTAGATAACTATTTAAATGGATATGTAGCAATGGCCAATTCAGGTCCAAATACAAATGGCAGTCAATTTTTCATCACTTACAAACCAACAACTCTGTCTCCGAATTATTCAATTTGGGGCAAAGTTATTCAAGGAATGGAAATAGTAAATTACATTGCATCAAAAGGTGTATCGGGTGGGAGAGCGGATGGCCCACTAGCTTTCAAACTTGAAATTCGAGATGTGGTTATTGACCAATTTGCAGCACTCTCACTCAAGCAATTACAGGACTATTACCTCGAATCAATTAGCACTAGTAATCAATCAACAACTTTGATGAATGATCTTTATGGGGAAATTGCAAGTTATAAATCACAAGTTGGCGTTCTAAGTTCAAAAAATGAAGAATTAGCTAACAGTCTAATAACCTTTAAATCAACGATCGATGATTTGAATACCTTGGTGAGTCAAACAAAACAAGAGTTGCAAAAGATAAAAGGTTTTAAAACAATTGTCTGCAAGAAAGGCAATAAGTTTGTGGGGATCTCCGGCAATCCCGCTAAATGCCCAGCTGGATACTTGCCTATTGGTTAAGCTTTCTTCTACTAAATCGTAGAGGTACGGATCTCAAACGTTTGACTTTAGTTTACGAATTAATTGGTTGTAACTCTTCTAATTTCTATCGGTTGAATGGGAATTCCATCACCAACGTAATAAGCCTTTTTGTCTTTACGGTTTACTTGGTACGCACCGATATTTCCAATCTGAACAACAATATCTAAACCAGATTTAATCTGTCCCCACACCGTGTAGTTGGGTGGCAAAGTGCTGTCTTTGTATACAAGGAAAAACTGTGTGGTGTTAGTCCCTGGTCCCCTATTTGCCATAGCAACCGTGCCGGCAGGGTAATTAAAATCGCCCCCAGAAGGCAGATTCTCATCTTGAAAATCTTTCCAGCCAGCAGGTCTCAATCCTTTTCCACCTGATGGATCCCCACACTGGACAACAAATATTCCCGACGTTGTTAGGCGATGACACAGTGAATTATCGAAAAACTTATTCTTGGCAAGGTGTGCAATCTTTGAAATTGTTACAGGGGCAAGTTGTGATGCAAGTGCAATTTCGATATTTCCGCAATTCGTCACTATCGTCATTGTCGATGGCAACTTAATTAGAGCATTTTTCTGCGCTGGAATTTTTATTGGATTATGTACAACTGACTTAGCAGTTTTGCAAAAATCTAGGGAGGTTTTTGGAGCATCATCGGCAGCAGCTGGTTGAACCAATACTGTTGTAACTAAAAGAGAAAGTGAAAGGAGTGCGACCCCTGAGAGTCTCCCATTTCTTTTCATGTCCTGATCATAAATTGAAAACCTGTGAAAACCCTTAATTTATTCCCATTCAATGGTGGCAGGTGGCTTACTTGTGACATCTAAGACCACACGATTGACCTCGCGGACCTCATTGGTTATGCGGGTAGAGATTTTCTCAAGAACTTCATAGGGAACGCGGGACCAATCTGCGGTCATGGCATCTTCGGATGAGACTGGGCGCAGAACTATTGGGTGGCCATAGGTACGACCGTCACCCTGAACGCCAACACTTCGGACATCAGCCAGCAATACAACTGGGCACTGCCAGATTTCGCGGTCAAGCCCAGCTAATTTTAATTCTGCTCGGGCAATTGCATCTGCTTCACGCAGTAGATCCAACCGCTCTTGTGTCACTGAACCAATTATTCGAATGCCAAGGCCCGGGCCAGGAAAAGGTTGACGCCAGATTATTTCTTCAGGCAATCCAAGTTCTAAACCAACCTGGCGAACCTCATCTTTAAATAATGTGCGCAGTGGTTCGATTAAGGTGAACTGCAAATCATCTGGCAGGCCGCCAACATTGTGATGGGACTTAATGTTGGCTGTGCCTGTACCACCACCTGATTCAACAACATCTGGATACAAAGTTCCTTGCACTAAGAACTCAACATCTCCCCCAGCTGCAATATCGCGCGCAGCTGATTCAAATGATCGAATGAATTCACGACCAATAATCTTTCGTTTTTCTTCAGGGTCTGTAACATCTTTCAGCGCGTTAAGGAACTGCGCCTTTGCATCAATTACAACTAACTGGACACCTGTAGAAGCAACAAAGTCACGTTCTACTTGTTCTGCCTCGCCCTTGCGCAATAAACCATGATCAACAAAGACACATGTCAGCTGATTACCGACCGCTCTTTGGATTATCGCTGCAGCGACAGCTGAATCGACACCGCCAGAAAGGCCACAGATAACCCGCTTGTCACCAATCATCTGTTTCGCTTTTGCAACTTCTGTTTCTGCAATGTTTGCAGTTGTCCACGTTGCATCGCACTTGGCAACATTGACTAACCAATTACGCAATATCACTTGGCCGTATTCGCTATGTAAAACCTCTGGGTGAAATTGAACTCCAGCTAATTTTCCAGTTGCATCTTCAAAAGCTGCTATCGGCGTATCTTCTGTCACCGCGCATACTGAAAATCCTGCTGGTGCTTGCGTCACTGCGTCCCCATGCGACATCCAGACTTTTTGCTGTGCAGGCAAACCTGTAAAAATTTTGGAAGTTGGTTCAACTGTTGTTTCCGTGCGACCGAATTCTGATTTTCCTGTGCGGCTTACAACGCCTCCAAGAGCTGCTGCCATTGCTTGAAAGCCGTAGCAAATTCCAAACACCGGAATGCCCAATGAAAATATTGCCGCATCAACTGTGGGTGCATTCTCTGCATACACACTAGAAGGTCCACCAGACAAAATTATTGCACTGGGATTTTTTGCTTTTACTTCGGCAGCTGTTATTGACGATGGAACTATTTCGGAGAAAACATGTGCTTCACGAACTCGACGTGCGATCAACTGCGCATATTGAGCACCAAAATCAACAACTAGGACTCCGCGCGTTTCAGCCACGATGAATAAGAACCTCTACGCGCTGGAATTCCTTTACATCTGAATAACCACATGTAGCCATTGCGCGCCGGAGTGCACCAAACAAGTTCATTGATCCATCTGATGTGTGTGATGGTCCCAGCAAAATTTCTTCCAAAGTTCCTACGGTTCCGACATTTACACGTTCACCGCGTGGAAGAACTGGGTGATGCGCTTCTGATCCCCAGTGCCACCCAAGGCCAGGTGCTTCGATCGCCTTTGCAAGCGGAGATCCCATCATGACGGCATCTGCTCCACATGCAATTGCTTTTGCAATGTCGCCGCTACGTCCAACTGCGCCGTCAGCAATGACATGAACATAACGTCCACCTGATTCATCTAGGTATTCGCGACGAGCAGAGGCAACTTCAGCAACTGCAGATGCCATTGGTACTTCTACGCCCAATACCTTGCGTGTTGTATGTGTTGCGCCGCCACCAAAACCAACTAAAACTCCTGCAGCACCTGCGCGCATTAAGTGCAGCGCCGCCGTTGATGTTGCTACCCCACCAACAATGACGGGTACATCTAATTCATAAATAAACTTCTTAAGGTTGAGCGCTTCCCCTTCAGGGGCCACATGTTCTGCTGAAACGGTTGTTCCGCGGATAACAAATATGTCTACACCTGCTGCAATAACGGCCTTGTGAAATTCTGCTGTGCGAGCAGGTGACAATGAAGCAGCAACAGTTACTCCAGCATCTCGAATTTGCTGAATGCGCTCTTTGATTAACTCGGGACGAATTGGAGCGTTATAGATTTCTTGCATACGCTTAGTTGCATGCTTATCTGGCATTGATGCGATTTCACCCAGTGGAATACGGGGATCTTCATATCGAGTCCACAATCCTTCAAGGTTCAAAACACCAAGTCCGCCAAGCTTTCCGATTGCTATTGCGGTTTCAGGTGAAACAACTGAATCCATTGGCGCTGCCATCATCGGTAATTCAAATTTGTAGGCGTCGATCTGCCACGCAGTAGAAACATTTTCAGGATCGCGCGTACGGCGGCTAGGCACAATCGCGATGTCATCAAATGAGTACGCGGTGCGGGCACGCTTTCCAGGTGCGATTTCGATGTTATTCATTAGCGGCCCTTCTTCTGGTAATTAGGAGCATCAGCAACATGTGCCACATCATGTGGGTGGCTTTCCTGCAACCCTGCTGCAGTAATTTGAATTAAGCGACCTTCACGGCGCAAAGTTTCGATATCTGGTGCGCCTGCATATCCCATACCTGAACGAAGTCCACCAACTAATTGATGAACAACTTCAGAGACCTTGCCACTAAATGCGACTTTGCCTTCGATGCCTTCGGGTACAAGTTTGTCTTCAGATAAAACATCGTCCTGCATGTAACGATCCTTTGAATATGATTTTTGTTCTCCGCGTGATTGCATTGCAGCGAGTGAACCCATGCCGCGATAAGCCTTGTATTTAACTCCATTGATTTCAATTAATTCGCCAGGAGATTCTTCACAACCGGCAAGAAGAGAACCAAGCATTACAGAGTTTGCGCCAGCTACAAGTGCTTTAACAATGTCACCTGAGTACTGCAATCCGCCATCTGCGATTAATGGAATGCCAGCTTTGTTACAAGCTTTAGATGCTTCAAGAATTGCTGTTAGTTGTGGAACTCCGACACCGGCAACAATGCGTGTTGTACAGATTGATCCTGGACCGACACCAACTTTTACAGCATCTGCACCTGCGTTAATTAACGCTTGCGCACCTGCTCGTGTTGCAACATTGCCACCAATGATTTCAGTTGTTGGTGAAAACTTTTTAATTCGAGCGATTGCATCTAATACAGCGCGGTGGTGACCGTGTGCAGTATCGACAACAACTACATCGACCCCTGCTTCGATTAATGCTTGTGCGCGGGCAAAACCATCATCGCCAACACCTACGGCAGCTCCGGCAAGACCAACATTCTTAACTAATTTAACGTGAGTTACTTGGGCTTCAATTGGAAGATTACGGTGAATGATTCCGATTCCGCCGGCCTTTGCCATTGCAATAGCCATTTCAGATTCCGTAACAGTATCCATGGCCGAAGAAACAAGCGGAACTGCGATTGAAATATTGCGAGTTAACTGAGTAACTGTGCTCACTTCAGAAGGCACCACATCGGATGCATCTGGGAGCAAAAGCACATCGTCGTAGGTCAGGCCAAGCATTGCGACCTTATCTGTATCGCTCATGTCGCCCCCGTGTCTCTATCGAAGGCCAAAGTCTATCGGGGCTTTAGAGGCCTACTGCACGCTCGATTTCAGCACAGGCTTGGGAAAGATCACTGACATGGGCTACTGGGCAATCAGAATTCACAGTCCACCCTGGTCCTCCGATAATGACACGAGGGGCAGGTCGAATCGATGGGATGTCTGTGTAGAAGCGTGAGTCTCCATTATGGGTTAGCTGAGCCCACAGGAAGATAGCCGGCGGCGCAGAACGTGTTATTACGCCATTGAGAGCTTCCAACGGAGTTCGTGCGCCAAGAAAATATGTTGAAATATTTTTCTCTGCCAATGCTGATGCCAATGCGTGCAACGCTAATGAGTGCATTTCTTCACCAACAGATGCCAGCAATACAGGGCGAGGATTACAAGGTTCAGAAACGATCGAGGATTTCTCGCGCAAAACAGATTTCAAAATCTCTGTCAGCAAATGCTCCACTTCAATACCCGTCTGAGTTTTCTCCCACTCATCACCGATTAAAAACAAAAGCGGAACAATAACTTCAGACCATGAGGCTATAACTCCATGCTTTTCAATATCATTTCTGACGGCGTCTTCGATAAATCTTTTGTCCAACAATTTAGATGCGGTGTGCAGCGCTTCTACTAGATCTTCACGTACTTCAAAATTATCCACAATTTCTTCTACTGAAATCTTGCCTTTGAAATCTTTTGCTTGCTGCGCAGCGTCAGCTGGTGAAACACCGGCGGTAATCAACTTTCGCATGGCGGTCAGAATGGCTAGATCTTTTGGGCAGTAACGGCGATGCTCACCCGCCTCGTGGGCTGATGGCCCGAGGCCGTAGCGTCGGTCCCAGGTGCGAAGAGTCGCAGGGGCCACGCCTATGCGCCGGGCAACGGCCGCTACCGTTAAAAGCTCCTCGTCCATGGGGTAATCGTGGCGTGAAGTGGCCTAACTCACCACCCGAAAACGCCCTTTGAACAACTTTTGACTCGGAAATGCTTGAACAACCTATGGCGCGGTTGTACTGTATGGCCATGGCTGAAACTTCACGTTTACCCCGTCCCGTTGCTGATGAATGGGAATGGCAGTACCAAGGTGTGTGTCGTGACCTGCCCTCAGAGATGTTTTTCCATCCTGATGGAGAACGTGGTCCACGTCGGCGCAATCGTGAAAACACCGCCAAAGCTGTCTGCGCATCCTGCCCGGTAATTGCAGCATGCCGCGCGCATGCCCTAGCTGTACAAGAGCCGTATGGAATTTGGGGAGGCATGTCTGAAGATGACCGCCTCGCAATTCTTGGCAAAGAGATCACACCAGATATTTCACACGCTTCATAAGCTTCCTTCTCATCGAGGATAAGAAAAAGCCCCGCAGAATTATCTGCGGGGCTTTTTTCTTGTAATTTTTTACTTAGTGAGAGTGCCCACCTGGACCATGTGAATGTCCGTGTCCACCTGCAGCATCCGCTGCAGCTTGTTCAGCTGGCTTGTCGTATACAACTGCTTCAGTTGTAATAAACATTGCAGCAATTGATGCAGCGTTTGCTAGTGCAGAACGAGTTACCTTGACTGGATCGATAACACCATCAGCAGCTAAATCACCATACACATCTGTTGCAGCGTTGAAACCTTCGTTGTGCTTCATTGCGCGAACCTTTGCAACTACTACGTAGCCTTCAAGTCCTGCATTTTCTGCGATCCAACGAAGCGGTTCATCACATGCCTTGCGAACTAAACGAACACCGACAGCCTTATCGCCTGTGAATCCAAGATCGCCTTCTAGAACATCGGCTGCATGCACAAGTGCTGCGCCTCCGCCAACAACGATTCCTTCTTCAACAGCAGCGCGAGTTGCAGAGATTGCATCTTCAAGACGGTGCTTTTTTTCATTTAATTCGACTTCGGTGTGTGCGCCAACTTTGATTACGCATACCCCGCCGGCAAGCTTGGCAAGACGCTCTTGTAGCTTTTCCTTGTCCCAAGATGAGTCACTGTTTTCGATCTCCTTGCGAAGTTCAGAAACACGTGCAGCAACAGCAGCCTTATCGCCTGCTCCATCAACGATGGTTGTTGCATCCTTTGTAACAACGATGCGACGAGCCTTACCTAGATCTTCAAGAGTTACGCTTTCAAGTTTCATTCCGAGCTCTGAAGAAATTACCTGTCCGCCAGTCAGCACTGCGATGTCCTGCAGAGTTGCCTTACGGCGATCTCCAAATCCAGGTGCCTTTACAGCAGCTGATGCAAAGACTCCACGCATGCGGTTAACAACTAGCGTTGAAAGCGCTTCACCTTCGATGTCTTCAGCGATGATCAATAGTGGCTTTGAAGCCTGGGCAACCTTTTCAAGCAATGGCAGAAGATCTGACAGCGCTGAAACTTTGTTACCTGAAATCAAAATGTAAGCATCTTCAAGGATTGCTTCCATGCGATCTTGATTTGTTACGAAGTACGGAGAAATGTAGCCCTTGTCGAACTGCATTCCTTCAGTGAATTCAAGATCAAGCCCAGTTGTTGATGCTTCCTCAACTGTAATAACTCCATCTTTGCCAACACGATCCATAGCTTCGGCAATAAGTTCGCCAATTGCGCGATCCTGTGCAGAAATAGTTGCTACATCTGCAATCTGTGGCTTTCCATTAACTGGAGTTGCCTGCGAGCGCAATTTTTCGGAAACCGCTGCTACGGCTGCTTCGATGCCTTGCTTAATATCCATTGGCTGCGCGCCAGCTGCAAGGTTACGAAGTCCTTCTTTAACCATTGCTTGTGCCAAAACAGTTGCTGTTGTAGTTCCGTCACCTGCGACATCATTTGTCTTTGTCGCAACTTCTTTAACTAACTGAGCACCCATGTTTTCAGCAGGATCTGATAGTTCAATTTCCTTTGCAATTGTCACACCATCATTAGTAATGATTGGTGCACCAAAAGATTTACCGATAACAACATTGCGACCCTTAGGTCCAAGAGTTACCTTTACTGTGTCAGCAAGAATGTTGACACCGCGCTCCATGGCTCGGCGTGCTTGCTCATCAAATTGAAGACTCTTTCCCATTTA
>JBILJK010000031.1:0-8981 GCA_044377285.1 Candidatus Planktophila sp. | reverse complement strand
GCCCAGCTGTGATTAGGGGGTAACTCGGACACCTTTGCCGACGATGACAATTCCTGCATCGCTAACTGTGAAACGTTGACGATCTCGCTCTAAATCCACGCCGATCTGCGCCCCAGGCTCTACAACAACGTTCTTGTCCAAGATGGCTTTACGAATAATTGCGCGATCGCCAATCCTTACTGATGGCATCAGAACAGATCCTTCGACAATTGCATCTTTGGCAACTGACACATCATAGGAAACAACTGATCCGTGCAAAATTCCACCCGCAACAATTGATCCAGCGCCAACAATTGAATCATGTGCAGATCCACCTTCGCTGAATTTAGCTGGTGGCAATGATGGTGGATTTGTTAGCAATGGCCATTGGCGGTTATATAGATTAAAGATTGGATGAACCGATACTAAATCCATATGCGCTTCGTAATAGGCATCGATAGAACCAACATCTCGCCAGTATCCCTTGTCGCGCTCTGTCTCGCCCGGAACAACGTTATGCGCAAAGTCGTAAACCATGGCAACACCCATGTTTGTTAGGTACGGAATTATGTTTCCACCCAGATCATGGCGTGATTCGAGATCTTCAGAATCAAGAATTAACGCTTCTTCCATAACATCGCGCTTGAAAATATAATTGCCCATTGAAACTAAACATAGATCTGGATGGCCTGGCATCGCAGGTGGGTTAGCCGGTTTTTCATGAAAAGCTTTTATAGTAATTCCATCATCTGCTAGTTCGATAACACCAAAATCATGGGCTTCAGAACGTGGCATGCGAATTGCTGCAACTGTTACACCGGCTCCAGAATCGACATGCTGCTGAAACATCTGCATTGGATCCATGCGATACACGTGATCTGCACCGAAAACTAAAACATGCTTTGGATCTTCATCGTGAATCAAATTGAAGTTCTGCAAAATTGCATCAGCGCTACCTGTATACCAACGTGGACCTAAGCGCTGCTGGGCCGGAACTGGGGTGATGTAATTTCCAAGAAGTGAGGACATGCGCCACGTAGTCGTAATATGGCGGTCAAGGGAGTGAGATTTGTACTGAGTTAGCACTGCAATCTTCAACATATTTGCATTAGCCAGATTTGATAAAACAAAGTCCACTAAACGATATGAACCACCAAATGGGACCGCAGGTTTTGCGCGATCTGCTGTAAGCGGCATAAGACGCTTGCCCTCGCCACCAGCAAGAACGATGCTGAGTGGAAGTTGCAGTTTAGCCATGGCTTAACGATAGCCTTTCACCCTTGTCGAAGGAAGAGGATTAGCAGAATATGACCGCGTTAAATGTAGGCATTGTTACCAAGGAATGGCCACCAGCTATTTATGGTGGCGCTGGGGTTCATGTTCTTCAGTTAACGCAAGCACTTCGCACAATCAAGGATGTTCATGTAGATGTCCATTGTTTTGGTGGAAAACGCGATGATGCTTTTGGGTATTCATTACCTGCGGGTTTTGCCGATGCCAATCCAGCTGTACAAGCACTTGCAATTGATCTTGAAATGGCAACGCACTTGGGACATGTTGATGTTGTTCATACACACACTTGGTATGCAAACATGGCCGGTCATATTGCCTCACTTCAGCACGGTATTCCTCACATTGTTAGTGCACATTCACTAGAGCCATTGCGTCCCTGGAAAGCGGATCAATTGGGCGGCGGATACAAGATTTCATCATGGGCAGAAAAAACAGCCTTCGAATCAGCAGCTGCAATCATCGCAGTCAGTGATGGGATGCGTGCAGATGTCTTAGCGGCATACCCTGCTGTAAATCCTGCAAAAGTTGTAACAATTCGAAATGGTGTGGATACACAAAAATTTGCCCCTAACCATGACTCATCTGTTCCAGAAAGTTTTGGAATCAGCGGGCCGTATGCAATCTTTGTTGGCCGCATAACCCGACAAAAAGGCTTAGCTCATCTCTTGCGCGCTTGGAAAGATGTCCCTGCCGAATACGGTTTAGTTCTTGCTGCAGGCAGCCCAGATGAAGAGGGCATCGGCAATGAAGTTGCTGAATTAATTGCGGATTTGCAGCGCACGCGCAGCAATATTTGGTGGATCAAAGAGATGCTGCCACATGATCAATTAACTGCGATGTTAACCGCTGCTGATCTATTTATTTGTCCCTCAATTTATGAACCTCTAGGAATCGTTAATTTAGAAGCAATGGGTTGCGAAACCGCAGTTCTTGGATCCCGCGTTGGCGGTATCCCTGAGGTTGTCGCAGATAAGGAAACAGGCGAACTAGTTGATTACAACGGTGAGGCTGCTCCATTTGAAAAGGCATTGACTGAATCAATTACTCGTTTAATGGCACAACCTGACATGTTAAAGAAATACGGCGCAGCAGGTCGCGTTCGCGCACAAAAACTATTTGGATGGGATGCCGTAGCTGCATTAACTGTAGATCTATACCGACGTGTGATTGCATAAATGACCCGTAAATCCTTGTTCCACTTCGCTTTAGTTAGCCTGCTCTGGGGAATCCCATATTTATTGATGAAGGTTGCTGTGGAAGATTTCCCACCAGCTGCCGTAGTCGCAGGTCGTACCTTAATCGGTGCATTAATTTTGATTCCTATCGCGATCTACCGCAAGAAGTTTGGCGGAGCGGTGCTTGGATTTAAATATGTTGCCTTTTACGCATTAATGGAGATGATCGGTCCTTGGATACTTATTACAACTGCTGAACAAAAAATTAATTCAGGATTAGCAGGATTGCTCGTTTCAACAGTGCCGATTTTTTCAACAATTATTTCTTCACTGCGCGGAGATCATTCAGTGTGGCAGTTCAAACGCATCGTTGGTATCGTTGTTGGATTCATTGGTTTAATCCTGGTAGTTGGAATTGAAAGCCTGTCAGGTAATAGCGATCCGCTATCAATTGCCATGGTGATCATTGCATCAATGGGATATGCCTACGCCATAATCATGGTGACCACCAATTTGCCGCTTGTTGATGGAATCGCAATCAATGGATTAGCCATGGCTATAACCACTGTTTTTTGGGCTCCTGTTGCCATCGCACAATGGCCATCAGATATTTCCATGAACGCAGCATTATCGTTGATCGCACTTGGAGTATTTTGTACTGCCTTCGCCTTTATTCTGTTCTTCAAGCTGATCGCTGAACTTGGACCAGCACGTAGCTCGCTAGTTACATATACGAATACGGCGATTGCAGTGGTGTTAGGCGTAATAATTTTGCGTGAACCAATAACTATTGGAATTATTGTTGGTTTGCCGTTAGTTCTAGTTGGTTCGTACTTAGCTAGTCGAAAAACTGCTTAGGACTTCTCGCCAAACCCTAACTTCGCAAGCAGCTTAGGATCCTTTTGCCATTCTTTTGAAACCTTAATATGCAGCCCAAGGAAAATCTTTGCACCCAAGACACGCTCGATATCTGCGCGTGCTCGAATACCAATTTCCTTCAGCCGGGCACCCTGGTGGCCTAACAAAATTGCTCGCTGTGTGTCACGTTCAACGTGGATAGTTGCATGAACGTCGTAAAAGGGGCGTGATCCTTTTTCTTCGCGCTCACCAAATTCATCGATGGTCACCACGATGCTGTGTGGCAACTCTTCGCGAACATCTTGCAACGCTGCTTCTCGGATGTATTCACAAATTATCTGATCAATTGCTTGATCGCTTGTGGTGCCTTCTGGGTAATACTGTGGGCCGGCGGGAAGATTTTTGCCAATCAATTCATTGAGAAGATCAACTTGATCATGGATCGCAGCAGATACTGGGATGATTTCATCCCAGACAAAACCTTCGGCAATTTTCATAATACCTAGCAAGCGAACAGCTAGCTTTTCTTTAGCAATTAGATCTGTTTTTGTAATGACAGCAAACTTCTTAGCACCTGGGTGCTTTGCAATTTCTTGGGCGATAAATGTGTCACCTGCACCTGATGTCTCATCTGCAGGTATGCACATAATGACGATATCGACGGAATCCATGCTTTGATCTACAACTTGGTTAAGGCGTTGGCCCAATAATGTCTTTGGCTTATGAACGCCGGGGGTATCAACAAGTACCGCCTGAAAGTTGTCGCCATGAACAATTCCACGGATCGCAGTTCGTGTGGTGTTTGGGTGGTGTGAAGTAATTGCAATCTTGCTGCCAACTAACGCGTTAATCAGTGTTGATTTACCAACGTTTGGGCGGCCAACAATGGCTACAAAGCCCGAACGGAAATCACTCATGGGCTTATTCTCTCATTGATTAACTCCGACAAACTCCACTGCATCGGCCACTGACGTCACGATTTCTGCTGCGCGTTCGCCTATCAATCGATGACAGCCTTCGCTGGTTGGCGAATTAATTGGACCAGGTATTGCCATAACTGGGCGAAATAGTTCGGCAGCATCACGTGCTGTTCGAAGTGATCCACTGCGAAAAGCTGCTTCGACTACCAATGTTGCTTTAGATATCGCAGCGATCAAACGATTGCGGGTTAGAAATCTGCTGGGTAAAGCTTTGTTTCCCGGCATGAATTCGGTAACCATGGCACCTGATTCGCATATTTCTGAAAATAGCCGTGCATTTCCAGCCGGATAATTAACATCAATACCCGAGGCAATAACAGCCACAGTTATGCCCTCAGCAATTAACGCCCCTTTGTGAGCGTATGAATCTATTCCGTACGCGCCACCACTAATGATTCCCCATTCACGATCTACAAAACCTGCAGCAAAATCCCCCGCTATCCGTGCGCCATAGCTTGTTGGGTTTCTCGTGCCTACGATTGCGAGAGAAGATATGTGCAGTGCGCCGATGTTTCCTTTAATGATTAAGGCAATTGGTGGTGCAATCAAATCATTTACTTGGATCGGCCAATCATCATCGCACGGGGTAATCAATCGGACTTTGTGCTGAGCAATTCTCTCCAAAACTTGCTCGCCACTATGTAATTTGAGCTCGGCAATCAACTTTTCATACTTGATACTTTCATAACCATTGTTGAGTAATTTTTCATAAACATAGACAGCACTGTTGCTATAAATCTCACGGGACCAGAATGTGTGTCCACCTTCAATTGCACTAAATAGAGCAGCTCTTGCAATGAGTTCTTTCATGCTTCGACTTTTCCACGCAAGGTATGTGCTGCCATGACATCCTCCATTGTTGGCAATTTATTGCCTTTTAGGTCGGCAAAACTCCATGCAGTGCGAATGATCTTGTGAAGTCCACGAGCGGTAATGTGTTCGCGATCGAGTTCATCATGAAGAAAATTCATCGCTGCACGTTCTGGTTGAAATTCAGTGCGCAATGCACGGGCAGGGATTTGCGAATTAAGTGACCATCCCATGTTTGCAAAACGATGTGCCGCTACTGCACGGGCGGTGATAACACGGTCTCGAATGACGGCGCTACTTTCTCCTAGCTGCGTCTTTGCCATATCAACGCGACCAACTGGTTCAACCTGTACTCGCAGATCTATTCGATCCATTAAGGGGCCAGAAAGTTTTCCAAGATATCTGCGCACTTGTTGTGATGTACATGTGCAGTTACGACCCCGACCGGTGAACTTTCCACATGGGCAAGGGTTTGCCGCTAGAACTAATAAAAATTGGGCTGGAAAAGTTAGATTGCCAATACTGCGGGCAATCGTGATTGTTCCTGACTCCAGAGGTTGCCGCAATGAATCTAGAACCCCAGGGCCACATTCAGGTGCTTCATCAATAAATAAAACTCCGTAATGTGCCAATGAACATGCACCAGGTTTTATTGCATGCGATCCCCCACCAACCATTGCAACACGGGTTGTCGTGTGATGCGGCGAAACAATTGGTGCCAACAAAGACAGTGGAGATCGCTGCATCAGCGTTCCGGCAATCGAATGTACCGCTGTTACTTCGAGCGCTTGGGCTATAGACAGCGCGGGCATGATCGTTGGAATTCTTTCTGCAATCATGGTTTTTCCTGCACCAGGTGGCCCAATCAACATGATGTGATGGCCACCCACCGCAGCAATTTCGGCAGCTAATCGTGCGGCGGGTTGTCCTGCAACATCTGCGAAATCTAAGCGACTATCGCTGTGTTCCCATTGCAAATCAAACTCTTGTTCCTGCTGACGTTCACCAGTGCGTAGCCAACGCAACACTTGCTTTAGATGATGCATCGGAACAATTTCCATGCCTTGCATTAATTGCGCTTCTTTCAGATTGTCAGCGGGGACAACCGCAGTTGTTACGCCAGCCTTAAACGCTGCGATTAAGGCGGGCAATACACCGCGTACTGATCGAATCCGACCATCAAGGGAAAGCTCGCCAAGAAAAACAATGTCAGCAATTTTTTCTGCAGGTACTGTTTCGTGAGCTGACAGTAGGGATATACAAATTGCTAAATCAAAACTAGATCCACTTTTTGGCAACCATGCTGGTGACAAAGAAACCGTAACTTTGCGATTGGGCCAGACCTCGCCACAGTTAACAATTGCGCTGCGGACACGATCTCGTGATTCAGATAACGCTGCATCGGGCAATCCCAACAATGAGTATCCGGGCAAGCCGTCAGCAATATCTACTTCGACTCCAACAACATGTCCATCTAAACCCAGCAATGCCACCGATTGCGTTTGTGCCAGGCTCATAGCAAATTAGTTCTATATTCAATGGACGGAGTTCCATCAATTGCAATTAATACCGCCGCTACATCTATTTGGTAATCACATCCAAGACACCCATGAGTTGCTAGCCAAGCCAACGCTAAACGTTGCATGCGATGTGCTTTGTCACGGTTGATTGCTTCAAAGGGATGGCCAAAGGCTACAGAGCTGCGGGTTTTAACTTCGATAAATGAAAAGACCCCAGAAGCATTGAGAGCAACAATGTCTATTTCACCTTCGCGAATACGCCAATTGCGTTCGATGACTTCGATATTGTGCTGAATGAGAAAGTTGGCAACTGCTTGCTCGCCAAAAGCGCCGATCTGTTGTTTATTTTTTGTGTGCATGGTTAGGCACGATAAATACACCCACCGATGCTTTAGAGCATCACAGCTTTACTTGTGGATGAGCGCTGCCACATTGGCAAATGATGTGCGGTGTTGTGCACATGGCCCGTGTTCATTAAGGGCTTTAGTGTGGGCGGCGGTGATATATCCCTTATGTCCAGCAAACCCATACACAGGAAATTCCAAATCCATTTCGCGCATGATCCGATCACGGGTTACTTTTGCGATGACAGATGCTGCACTTATCGAAGCTACAACTTGATCGCCTTTCCAGACTGCAAGATTCGGAATACCTAATCCTTCGATTGCATATCCATCAGTTAAAACATATGCCGGCGCAATACTTAAGCCCTGGACTGCTCTACGCATTCCATCAAGATTTGCTGCATGCACACCACGTGAATCAACTTCTGCTGCCGGGACTATTACAACACTTACAGATGCGGCAATACTTTGAATTAATTCAAAGACAGCATCTCGCTTGTTTTCTGGAATCTCTTTTGAATCTCGCACCACCGCTAATTCAGGTGCAAATGGATCATGCAAAACTACTGATGCAATCACAAGTGGACCGGCACATGCTCCGCGACCAGCTTCATCAACACCTGCAATCGGTGAAATTCCTGCGCTAGTCAGTAACTGCTCAATAACCTTCATCAGGTTACTTTTTTAATACATCCACTTTTGGCACATATGTAATATTTTTAAATGGCCAGATAACTGCAACTACTCGGCCTGTCACGCGCGACAGAGGTACAAATCCTTTGTTGATATCGTCTTGGTGATAGCGGGAATCCGCACTTGCACCGCGGTGATCGCCCATTACCCAGAGCTTGCCCTTAGGCACCGTCACATCAAACTTCATTTCAGATGGTTTATTACCTGCAAAAATATACGTCTCTATAACTTCAACATCGTTAATTGTTAAGTTTCCACTTTTTGTGCAACAGACAATGTGGTCACCTGCAACGCCGATAACACGCTTGACTAGGTACTGTTTTGCAGGGTTTGGAAGCACACCGACTATAACAAGCGCGCTCTTGGCTTTGGCAACATACTTGTTGGTTGTGTAATCAGTAATTTCAGGTAACCAATTACCAGGATCGCGGAATACAACCACATCACCACGATTAATGTTTTTGGAAAGAAATGGAACCTTGTTTACAGCCACACGATCTTTGACTTGTAAGGTATTTTCCATTGACCCTGAAGGGATATAGAAAAACTGCACTAAAAAAGTTTTGATTAATAGTGAGACAACAAGTGCAACAACTACAAGGACTGGGAGCTCCTTAAGGAGCGATCCCTTATTGCGCATTGAAAAGATTATTCAGCTTTTGGAGCTTCAGTTGCTTCTTCAGCAACTGCTTCTACAACATCTTCAACCGCAGGTGCTTCGACTACAGCTTCTGCTTCTAGGGGAGCCTCAATAACCGGTGCTTCGATTACTGCCTCAACTTCTACCGCCGCAACTGGCTCTGGAATCACTAATGCTTCAGGTGTAGAAAGAATTCCGTCGCCGTATCCTTCAACGCCATCACGCTTTTCGCGAATCTTTGCAGCCTTACCGCGAAGGTCACGTAGGTAGTACAGCTTGGCGCGACGTACTTCGCCCTTCTTTACTAGCTCGATCTTTTCAATAACTGGAGTGTGTACTGGGAATGTGCGCTCAACACCAACACCGTAAGAAACCTTACGGATTGTGAAAGTTTCACGAACTCCATCGCCTTGACGACGGATAACAATTCCTTGGAAAACCTGAAGACGGCTCTTGCTACCTTCGATAACACGAACATGGATCTTGAGCTCATCGCCAGCACGGAACTGTGGGATGTCTTTGCGCAGGGATACTGCATCTACGGCGTCAAGAATGTTCATATTCGGATCCTTTTGTCATTTCTATTAAGCACACGCTTTGGCGGTGCAGACTGCGTATTGTGCCACAGAGGATGGCCTGAGCGTAAATCGGCCAAAGCCGGCTAAATCACTCCGGGATGTGAGCGTTGA
>JBILJK010000030.1:0-8990 GCA_044377285.1 Candidatus Planktophila sp. | reverse complement strand
CACCGCTGAACAATCTGTTGAAGAAACTTTCCCACTTCCAGAATCACTTGTTGGTAGCGGTGATTTATTTATGCTCAAGGTCGTTGGTGAATCAATGATTAACGCAGCTATCTGCGATGGCGATTACGTTGTTATTCGTTCTCAAAAAGATTGCAACAACGGCGAAATCGTTGCAGCGATGATTGATGGCGAAGCAACTGTTAAGACCTTCTCACGCAAAAACGGCCACATCTGGTTGCTTCCTGCCAACGATGATTTCGCTCCTATCGATGGAGACAACTGCGAGATCTTGGGCAAGGTAACTGCGGTACTTCGTTCCGTTCGCTAACTTTTAAGGCTTGATGTAGATCTTTCCATCCCGCTCAGTTACTTCATAGCTAGTCAACGGCCAACGTGCTGGCCCACTTTGCACAGCACCATCAAATGGACTGAAAATACTTAAGTGACAATTACACACAAGTTCTGTTTTTTCAGCAACAACTTTGCATGCAGAGTGTGTACAAATAATGCTGACCACATAAAGCTTTCCGCTAAGACGTGAAAAAGAGTATGAGGTGTACTGGTTTTTCATGGTGTTGACCGAAATGATTTTTACTTGACCCTCTTTAACTTCCGAGGAGTTAGCCGCAAGAACAATATCGCTCGAAGTTGGCGTGGGTGTTGGGGTCGGTGATTGGGTGGGAGTTGCCGAAGCTGTTGGTGACGCAGTTGCAGATGGAGTTGCAGAAGCACTTGGCTTAGCACTAGCGCTCGCAGATGCTGTAGCAACCTTTGCTCCCTGCTTCCACACCAGCTTGCCCTTTGATTTAACAACTGTATATGTGTACCCGCGCCAGACAATCTTTTGCCCGACCCTAGATGCCTTTAGGGTGGGTCCTGCAGCAACTGCTAATGATGGAAAAAGAAGAAGTAGGGCTGACAGCCCGAACCCACCGACTAGCTCGCGTCGGCGCACAACTTTTTGGATCCAAGAACTCATCTGCAAAAAATACTGCAGGCCGGCACTTATTTCCTGCTAAAACAAGTATTTAACCTAACGCTCACTCAGCATTCACCCAGCCCATGCATCTGCGAAACCTTGGCACCTCATGATCTGACATTAGAGCGCACAATCGCGATCTAAAAAGTTTTCTCTACTCCCACTAGAGAAATCCTCCATTTGAGGGAATGGATACGAAACATAACCCCCGTAGCCCTATCGCTGCGGGGGTTATTCTTTTCCCGTGGCAAAAGATCCATCTCGTGAAGCGCACTTCCCTGCAATTGAAAAGAAGTACGGCGAGAAGATGGCCTACTGGTTTAAGGTCATGGCAAAACTTGAAGGCAAGAAATACCCAGAACAAATCGCGCACCTGCGAGAAAACTATGGTTTTTCACAAGCCCATGCCAACGCCCTTGTTATGTATTCCAGAGGCTCTGAGAGTTCTCAACGATTTGCCACGCATGCTGATTTTTATAAATCTGTAACACCCGTGCAAGCAAAAACAATTAAGGCGATCTTTAAAGCAATCACCACAAAGTATCCTGATCTAGAACTAGTCATCGCCTGGAACCAACCCATGGTCAAGTTTGAAAAACACTACATCTTGGGTGTATCTGCATCAACCAAGCATGTCTTGCTTGGAACCTGGGATGACAAGGTATTAATGGAGTTTGCTCCTAAATTTAAAGAAGGCAACGCGCTGAAGAAGATAATTCAATTGCCCAACGACTGGGATGTTGATGCCAAATTGATCCAGGCAGTTGTTAAAGCAAGCCTTGCCAACATCAAATAGCTACTTCTGGTAGTGAAAACGTGCAGAAATAATTACTAGTTTTTTACCGTCAACCCGATAGACCAAACGATGCGTCTTATCAATGCGCCTCGAATACGTATCTTGGTCTTGAAACCGAAGCTGCTCAGGCACACCAATTCCCAAAAAAGGAGTCTCTAAGCAGTTAGCGATGAGCGCATTAATTCGATCAAGTTTTTTCTGGTTGCCGCTATTCCGCCAGTACTCTAAATCTTGAATGGCCCGTGGGGTTGCAACAACCTGGTCTAGCTTGTTTTTAGGCACAATTGAACTTACTTGCTCTTTTTCTTGGCCTTGCTTTTTTCACTCACCGTTGTGACTGGAAAGTCCACAGACTGCAACTCTCCACGATCGGCTTGTGCCAATGACTCCAGCAACCACTCACGATTGGCGGGCGTGGATAGCAGGTAAGCCGTCTCAATCATTGATTCATACTCGCTGACTGAAATCAAAACTGCGTTCCCTGCCTTAGAGGTTATGACAACAGGCTTCATGTCTGCATTGACCTGCTCGATCAAGGGAAACAATTGAGCTCGTGCTTGAGAAGCGGTAATTGCCATGATGGACACCTTTCCTAAGTGGTACAAGAAACAGTACCATACTCAAACTCGCTTAATCTCAAGATTCCAATCATCGCAATAAGTTCTAGACTGCACACATGAGCGCACTCTTTGATCCACTAACAATCCGAGACGTCCAATTCAACAACCGCATCTGGGTTTCTCCGATGTGCCAATACATGGCCAAGGATGGTTTTGTCGGTCAGTGGCACGATGTGCACCTAGGTTCTTTTGCAACCGGTGGCACCGGTTTGATCATGGTTGAAGCAACTGGAGTTGTTCCTGAAGGTCGCATCTCAATTGGCTGCCCATCTATTGAAGATGAAGCACATGCCCGAGCATTTAAACCAATGATTGATTTCGCGCATAGCCACGATGTGAAGATCGGAATCCAATTAGCGCACGCAGGTCGCAAGGCCGGCACGATGTTGCCTTGGGATGATCACCGAATCGCAGCACCTGAAGAAGGTGGCTGGCAGATTGTTTCTTCATCTGCCATCGCATTTGAAGGCTATGCCGAACCACTTGCATTAACAATCCCGCAGATCCATCAGCTAACACAAGATTTTGCAGCTGCAGCAGCTCGCGCGGTTGGCGTTGGCTTTGATGTCATCGAACTACATGCAGCCCACGGTTATTTGTTCCACCAGTTCTACTCTCCCCTTGCAAACAAGCGCACCGATGAATACGGCGGAGACTTTGCCAACAGAACTAGATTCCTGCGCGAAACTGTGGAAGCTGTCCGAAAGGCAATCCCAACAGGAACACCATTGTTTGTAAGAATCTCTGCAACTGACTGGGTTGACGATGGTTGGAACCTGATTGATTCAGTTGAATTGTGTGCACAGCTAAAGGTGCTGGGTGTGGACTTGGTAGATGTTTCAACAGGTGGCAATGTTCATAACGCACCTATTAAAGCAACCCCTGGTTTTCAAGTTCCATTTGCAACAGCTATCAGAGCCGAAACCGGAATCATGACAAGTGCTGTTGGTCTAATTACCGAACCAGAGCAAGCAGATCACATCATCCAAACAGGTGAAGCTGATGCTGTCTTTATGGCCCGTGAATTCTTGCGCAATCCACGATTCCCTTTGCATGCTGCAGAAAAACTTGGTGTGAAGATTAAATGGCCGCTGCCTATTCAACGCGGCAAGTTAAGTTAATTCCATGAAATCTCTTGGCGCAGTTGCAGGTATTGCGATCGTTGCAATCTATGTCATTGGTTCTGGTCTCTGGGTTAACACAGGAGATAACTGGTATCGCACACTGAACCAACCATCATGGCAACCACCGGGTTATATCTTTGGAATCATCTGGCCCTACAATTTTATTGTTTTAGGTATTGCCGCTGTGACTATTGCCCAACGTGCAACCAGCACAGCCGCACTGATCTATCTAACTTTCTTTGCCTTCTCTGTGGCATGTGCGCTGACGTGGGCCTATCAGTTCTACCGCCCCCACAACCTTGAGTTTGCCGTGACCGCACTTTTTGGAACAGCGCTTTTGACCTTGCCCATGATGGTGATCGCCTTTAGAACATCAATCCCCATTGGATTTGCGCTGCTTCCTTATCAACTCTGGGTGGCAACGGCTGCAACTCTTAGTTATCAATACAGCAAACTTAATTAAGGAGTAGGTGCCACATAAGCACCACGAACGACTTCTCCGAAAATCTCCTTCTCGCCCACACCAAGTGTTATCCCTGATTTAGCTTTGGCCGTAATAACAAAGTTATAGGTACCCGCCTTAGCAACGCCGCTATAGCGAGCTAAATACAAGTAGTTTGTTCCACCATAAGGCTCGTAAAACTTTGTTCGCTCATTAATCTTCATGGTTGTCTTAAACCCACCCGGGCCAGTGATTACAACGGTTGGCAGTTGAGAGCTCTTCAGCGAATTCTCTGGCTTTTTATCAACAATTAAATACTGGACTGCTAGTGCATCTCCTTCTTGAAACTGGGCACGGAATGCTTTCTTTTGCCCTGACTTTGTAAAGGCTGCATATATTGCAAATGAAACAGTGCCATCAACTAGCAATGGCCCCTTGGCAGCCGTTGTATCTGTGTTCAACAAAACAACGGGTTGATGCGCAAAAGCTGCACTTGAGCTAAGCACAAGTGCAGCAATCACTGCGATTACATATCTACGCATAGGAAAACCCCGCCTAGGACTCGAAGTCCCCGCCTCTGCCTGTTAACTTTTTCTTGCTCTTCGTTGGTCGCTCGTAGGCGATTATCAAAGAAGCAACAATCATGGCAAAGACACCAATAACAATAAATTTTTCCACGTAGTTAGCCCAGCACAGCCCATGTGACAAGTGCGAAAACAGCTATTCCTAAACCAACGATTGCAATTGCAGTCAGTGATAGCAGGTGACGTGATGATGCAATCTTCTTGGTTAGCTCTGATGGCTTAGCAATGCGAGTAAGGTCAACAAGCAGTGCCTCAGCCTCGCGGATAGTTGCGTACTGAGAAATGATTGCCAAAATTCCAGTTGCAGCTGCAACGCCAACAACCAAGTACTTAGTGGCATCTGATGCGGTATCAAACTGTCCAAATGCTGCCAATACAAAAATACCGATCAGCATAAAGTTTGGAGCCTTTTGAGCGTTGATAACCTGTGTGCGCTTAATGTTCCAGAGTTCTAATAAGCCTTTTTCATCCATGTGGTTCTCTCCTTAACCGGTTCATCCCTTATAGGACTTGTATTAAGGGTAGGTCACGCGTCTGAACTCCGCATGGCCAATTGATTACGACTCACTTAGAATCACCCAATGTCTCGCGTAGCCAAGGTCAAAAATGGGTTCACCCCTAAGACCTGCCAGCGCTGCAATCTGCCCTTTGAATGGCGCAAGAAGTGGGCCAAAAACTGGGATGACGTGAAGTACTGCAGCGATCGATGCCGCGAGAACAAATGAAACGCATTATCTACGTCCCCTTTGATCACCTGCATCGCAATTATGGCGCTCTTAAAGCTGCCGATCCTAAGAGCGATGTAATTGCAATGGTAGAAAGTGCCCGTATGACCACGGGCCGCAACTGGCATAAAGAAAGATTGTTCTTTTTAATTTCAAGTGCCCGCCACTTTGCGCAATCCCTGCAAGAAGAAGGCTTCACTGTTGAATATGTAAAAGCTGCAACCACAATTGATGGTCTAGCTGTCATAACAAAGAAGCACAAGGGCTTACCCGTCACAGCTGCCGAACCATCATCATTTAGACAATTCGAAGCGCTAGAAAAATACGGCGTTACCTTTATAGATAATGACTTCTTCTTAACCCCTCGCCCACTGTTTCACCAATGGGCATCAGAACAAAAGTCCTACCTAATGGAAAACTTTTATCGAAAGCAGCGCACACGATTAAACATCCTGATGGAAGACAAAGACCCGGTCGGCGGTGCCTGGAACTTTGATAAAGATAATCGTTTGCCGCCACCAAAAAAGTATGAAGGTCCGGCATATTTAGAACACAAGCGCGATGAGATTGATCTAGCCGTTACTAAAGAGTTAGGCCACACCGCCACAACTACCTGGGCTACAACTCGCAAGGGCGCACTTGCCCAACTAAAAAACTTTATTGACAATCACTTTGCCGAATTTGGTCCACTAGAAGATGCCATGACAACAGATAACTGGGCGGTTCACCATTCGCTGTTATCGCCATATTTAAACAACGGCTTGCTGCACCCAACGGAGGTTATCCACGCAGCCATAAAGGCCTTTAACAACGGCACCGTCCCGATCGAATCTGCTGAAGGTTTTATCCGACAACTGATCGGTTGGCGCGAATATGTAAACGGCATGTATTGGTTTCTTGGTCCTGATTACCGCAACAACAACCAGCTGCAGGCAACTACAAAACTGCTGCCACTGTTTTCCGACCCAGACAAAACCCAGATGAACTGCATCAAACAAACGGTCACAGATATCAACGATCGCGCCTGGGTCCACCACATCCCGCGCCTAATGCTGCTTTCAAACCTTGCACTTGTTACCGGCACCAACCCACAAGCATTTCTTGATTGGATGCGCGAAGTATTTATCGATGCCACCGAATGGGTAATGGTTCCAAATGTTATTGGCATGGGTGTGCACGCAGATGGCGGACAGATGATGACAAAGCCATATGCCGCAGGTGGTGCTTACATTTCACGCATGTCCAACTACTGCAAGCCTTGTGTCTATGACCCAAAGCTGCGCACCGGCGAAACCGCATGTCCCTTTACAACGCTGTACTGGGATTTTCTTGATCGTCACAAGGAAACATTTGCTAAAAACCACCGCATGAGCCAACAGATCTTTGGTTTGAACCGCTTGTCCGATCTACCTGAGTTAAAAGAGCGAGCCCAAGAGGTTTTAGAAGGTTTACAAAAAGGAAAAATCTAAAGAGTTGGAATAACTATCTCGTTGTACTGCAAAATCCCTGGTTTAAAGGGCGGATCAAAACGACAGATCCTTGTCTCTTCTGACAGGGCAATATTTTCTTTGGCTGCTAAAGCGCGTAGCTCTGCTACTTTTTTCTTCATTACATCCTCATTCGCTCTACCTCGAAAAGATGCTGCAATGCAGGTCTCAGCCTCTAGCTGACGCAATACAACCCGCGGATCATTGGGATCAGGCATATCCGCCTTAGTGCTACCGGCTGGCATTACAAATGAAACAAACCACTCATCATCGGCCACCTTATCTGCCTTCTGCGCACTTATGACAGGTGCGGTCATAGCAATCTTTTCTGACCGCTTATTACCTTGAGAGATGTATCCAAATAAAGATCTAAAGGCGACACTTCCGGCCGATGAGTAATCAGCTGAAACTTTAACCTCGGCTATTGAGCACGGTAAATACTCACGAAGTTCAAAGCCCTTATAGCTCCGAATAACTCTGAACTCTTGTCTCTGGGTCATGGCTTAACCCTAGATCTCCACGCACTCCAAGCACCAGTACTACCCAACGCCCACATCACCAACAACGGCTGAAACAACAGTCTAATAAACCTTGCTCTGTCGCTATTTAAGCCAAAGGCATCAACACCGTTTACATACTGCGAGATATTTCCCCAAAAGATTGCCACAAAGAAAGCCGCAACTATCCAACCCAACTGCACTCTGTACTTCCACAACGCAATCAACCCAACACCCAGTGCGATCTCAACCACCCCAGATGCCAACACAACAAAGTCTGCATAATCTGCAAATACCGTTGGCACCTGTGCCTGAAACTCTTGCCGGCTAGTTGTTAAATGCCCAACCCCTGCATAAGCCAGTGCAAACCCCAAAACCATCTGAGGCAGCCTTCGCACAATAATCATTGGATAAGTAAACACCCTTTAATCGATCTATTTGTGAAATAAAGTTAACGAATAACTAATCTGGGCGGAATGATTAAGTTCGGTTCACTAATTTGTTTCAGTGAATTGAATTTTCCTATCGAATTACCCTCTTCCCCCATAAGCACTTTCAGTGCAAGGGATGCTACTTCTGAGATATTTTGATCTAGCGAGGAGAAATTAAAGACTTTGGAGGTTGGACTATTATCAAATCCAGAGACAGGGATCGTTTTTTTAAGGCTTGCTATCTCCATCTGTGCTCCTAAAGCCAAAGTATCACTGGCACAAACAAGCGCATCAATCTCTGGATGGCGCGCGAGTAAACGTGCAGTTGAAGCACGTGCGCTAGCTATTGTCTCTTCACCTAATTCAGAGTAATCACGTGGAGACCTCTTTGGCTTGAAATCCTTCAATTCAGCATAAGCCTGCGACCAACCAAGTAAGCGATCTTCTGCAACGCTCTTAGGTTTAGCCGAACTCTGATTGCTAGTTTTCCAACCGAGAAATCCAATAGTGCGATGTCCAAGTTTCCAGAACATTTTGGTCGCATCTCTAGTTCCGCTGGCACCATCAACATCGATCCATGGATATGAGTTAGCAAACTCAGGGGAACTTCCCCATGGTCTACCAAAACTGAGGAAAGGTACATTTCTGTCCAGTAGGTATTTAAGTCGTGGATCTGCTTCTACGGTCGAGGTTAGAAGAAATCCATCAACCTCACGGGAATCGATAAGTTTTGATAACTTTTCTACTTCGTTTTCTTTCTCACCGCATGCATAAGTAAAAACTCTAATTCCGCGCAATTCAGAGGCTCGAACAAGTTCATACACAAATTCATCTTGAATATATCCGGAATACAAGCCATCAGATCCCTTGCCTACAGGCGCATTTGAATCTACCCGTACAGCTATTGCTGAAGATCTCTTTGATCGTAATCTACGAGCGGACAAATTAGGTGTGTAGTTAAGTTTCTCAATAGCCTTCAAGACCTTCTTTGTTGTCTCAGGCTTTACTCTGTCCGGAAAATTGAGCACGTTAGAAACAGTTTGCAAAGAAACGCCCGCCTCTTGGGCAACAGAGACAATGGAAGCTCTTTTTTTATCCATTATTTGTATCCCAGAGATCCTGTTTGATTTACTACTGGGCAATCACTGTCTATTAGAAAGCCAGGAGTATGCAGCGACAGTCCATCCTTGAATAATTTGAGGTGGTTGTGCAATTCGATTTGTGTCTGCACGAACTCCGCTTTCATCCTCAAATTGTACATCCTGTATAAAACGATTGATGAGATCTTGCTCTGGCCAATCGCCA
>JBILJK010000139.1:0-2559 GCA_044377285.1 Candidatus Planktophila sp. | reverse complement strand
TGCAATACCAGGTGCGACCAAAGGTAAGGTCACGCGGCGGAAAGTTTCTAGCTCATTGGCATAAAGATCCATCGCAGCTTGCTCTAGGCGCGGATCTAAGGAAGCAATACGAGCCTTGACGGTAACCACCACAAATGAAATACAAAACATCACATGTGCAATCACTGTTGGCCAGAAACCAGGGTTGATGTGAAATACCAAGAACAATGAAAGCAGTGACGCGCCTAGAACAATTTCAGGTGTTGCCATCGGCAAGAAAATCAATAAGTTAGATGATGAGCGTCCCTTAAATGCATAACGCCCAATAGCAAAAGCAATCATGGTTCCCAATATCGTTGAAAAGATAGTCGCAAGTAAGCCAATCTTTATTGAATTTCCAAGTGCGGTACAGACTTCAGGTGCACCGCATGGGTTCTTCCAATTATCTAATGTAAAACCCTTCCAGATCAGGTTGGACTTGCCTGAATCATTAAAGGAGAAAGCAAATGTGTACAGAACTGGAATGAAGAGATAGGTAAAGCCAAATACAGCATAAATGCGGATTAAATTGCGACCAAACCAGCGTGATAGTCGTGCTTTAGCTGGAATCGTTGGAATCGATGCATCTTTTTGCTTGTTCATACCAACTCCTCCGTTCCAGCTTTGCGGATATATACAGTCACAAGAATCAAAATTGCAGCCATTAGTGTGAAGGAAAGTGCTGCAGCTGTTGGGTAATCAACAATCTTGAAGTAGCGGGACTCGATTACATTTCCGATCATTTTGGTGTTAGGGCTTCCCAAAATCGCAGCGTTTACATAGTCACCTGCTGCAGGGATAAAGGTCAACAATGTGCCTGCCACAACGCCTGGCATAGATAAAGGCAAAGTTACTTTGCGGAAAGTAGTAATTCCGTTTGCGTACAGATCTCCAGATGCCTCCATCGTGCGTGGATCAATCCGCTCTAGCGATGCATATAAAGGCAATGTCATAAAGGGCAAGAAGTTATAGGTCATACCCATAACGACGGCAAAGGATGTTGATGTCAACGTTGTACTTTGACCAATAATCCCTATATTTCGAAGGGTCGGAACAACAAAGCCTTCTTCACCAAGAATCTGTTTCCATGCAATTGTGCGAAGTAGAAAAGAAACAAAAAACGGAGCAACAACTAGAACCAAAAGAAAATTCTTCAATTTTCCAGCTTTGAAGGCAATTGCGTACGCCAGTGGATATGCGATTGCTAAGGCCAAAATGGTTGCACATAAGGCAAATACAAAGGAGCGAGCAAACTGTTCTTTATTTTCAGTAAATGCTGTTATGTAATTTGAAAACTGTAAAGTTTGTTCATACTGACCTGTATCTCCCCCAACAATTGGTGTTTGGGTTGAGGTCTGAGCCAGGTTGACAATAGGCAAAATAAAGAAGGTAAACAGGAATAAAAAACCCGGCAACAATAAAAGATAAGGCAGCTTCACCTTAGATAAGACGTTGCTCATTCTTCGTCTAGTTCCTCAGGATTAACTTCAAGTCCAGCTTCGACATCATCATCGCCGCGCAGCGCAAAAGTGAAGTTAGGCTCCCAAGAAATTACAACCTCATCGCCCTTATCAAATGGTGGAACGCCATCATCATTTTGCTCAAAGACCATTACTTCTTGGCCCCAAGGCATTGTTACTTGATACTGGGTTGAAACACCGATGTATGAAACATCTTCAATACGACCACCGGTCAAAGTATTTCCGCGAGTAGGTGTTCCGACTAATGAAATACGGAATTTTTCTGGACGTATTCCCGCATACATTGATTTATCTACTGCATGACTTCGGTTCTTTGGCATTGAAATCTTTTGCCCAAATAGATCAACAACTAAATTGTCTCCATCTGTGCCTTCGATATGCCCCTTGATTAAGTTTGATTGGCCCAAGAAGTTAGCAACAAATGCTGTGCCTGGATTGTCATACAGATCTGCAGGAGATCCCATCTGCTCGATTTCGCCCTCGTTCATAACAGCGATGGTGTCAGCCATAGTCATGGCCTCTTCCTGATCGTGTGTCACGTGAACGAAAGTTAAGCCAACTTCGCGTTGAATCCACTTGAGTTCGATCTGCATCTGGCGACGTAGCTTCAGATCTAACGCGCCTAGCGGTTCATCGAGTAGAAGAAGTGCCGGGCGGTTAACAATTGCGCGAGCTAATGCAATGCGCTGTTGCTGTCCACCAGATAACTGAGTCGGCTTGCGCTGGGCAAGGTGTGGAAGTTCAACAAGATCTAGAACTTTGTTTACATCTGCAGTTACATCTTTGATTCCACGACGACGCAAACCAAATGCAATGTTTTCAAAAACAGTTAAATGAGGAAACAGTGCATAGTTTTGGAAGACAGTGTTAATTGGACGCTGATATGGACGCTTAGTCGTGATATCAGTTGCACCCAAGTGAATGCTTCCAACAGTTGGCTCTTCCAACCCTGCGATCATTCGCAGAGTTGTTGTCTTGCCGCATCCTGAAGGCCCAAGTAATGCAAAGAATGAGCCTTCAGGAATTGTTAATGACAAATCATTAACAGCGGTGAAATCTC
>JBILJK010000138.1:0-2571 GCA_044377285.1 Candidatus Planktophila sp. | reverse complement strand
CCGAATACAGCAGCCGCAATTATGACAGTCGAAGGGCAAAACTTGAAATCGGACTCTTGCCGCGCGCTCAGGGTAGGTTGTCCTTGTGAGATTAGGCGTTCTAGATGTGGGTTCAAACACCATCCACCTTCAAGTGATGGATGCCCACCCAGGAGCGCGACCAACACCTACAACTAATTACAAAGTTGAACTTCGTTTGACTGAGTACCTAGATGTTTCTGGAGCGATCTCGGCAGGCGGGATACAACTTCTAAACGATGCGATTGCAGAAGCTGTAGCCCATGCGCGAGTCAATGAAACTGATGAGATTTTGGCTTTTGCAACCTCTGCATTACGTGAAGCAAACAACGGTGCGCAAATAATCTCTGACATCAATAAAAAATATGAGATAGATCTGCAAGTCTTAAACGGTGATGATGAAGCGTCAATGACTTTCTTGGCTGTGCGTCGTTGGTTAGGTTGGTCTGCTGGAAAGTTACTGGTGCTAGATATTGGTGGTGGCTCACTAGAAATTGCAAGTGGAATTGATGAGAACCCCGATGCAACAATCTCATTACCGCTTGGGGCAGCTCGCTTAACTCGAGAATTTTTGTCAGGTGATCCTTATAGTTCTAAAGGAATAAAGGGCCTAGAAAAGCATGCAGAA
The DNA here is from genome assembly GCA_044377285.1 of Candidatus Planktophila sp. GTDB lineage: Bacteria > Actinomycetota > Actinomycetes > Nanopelagicales > Nanopelagicaceae > Planktophila. Next base: position 1,925 of record JBILJK010000138.1, on the reverse strand, counting down.
GAAATACTTAGAGATTCCATGCCTAATGCGTTGAAATCTCATGATGCCGATCATTTCGTTGCAACAAGTAAAACCTTTAGAACTCTGGCACGTATTTGTGCTCAATGGTATGGCGATAACCCAAAGTTCATTGAAAGAAAATCACTTAACTCTGCAGTGCCCCGGCTTATTGAAATGACAAGTAAGTCTCGCGCAGAATTGCCTGGAGTTTCAGCTAACCGTGCTCAACAAATTGTCGCCGGTGGAATTGTGGCACTTGCTGTTATGGACAGATTAGATGTGGATGAGGCAGAAATATGTCCATGGGCGCTACGTGAAGGCATTCTTTTACGTCGTCTAGATTGGCTGAGCGACTAGGCCTCAGGTGCTGGCATCCAGTCAATTGCAATAACTTCGCCATCACGGTGATGCAAAATAAATGCTTCACCCGGCATCAATCCATGATCTAGCTCTTTGAAGTTCTTCTTGCCCATAAATTTTGCAACAATTCCAGGAATAACCGGGTTATGGCCACACACGAGTGCATGGGCTTCACTTTCAATGATGTCATTAACTACGTTAATTGCAGCTTTCTTATCTTTTTCAAAGGCATATTCACTCAACTCGGTCCAATAAATCATGTCTAAGGACAATGAGCGTGCCATCGGTGCAACTGTTTCGTAGCACCGAACAGCATCTGATGTGTGAATTTCTGTAATCGCAAAGGGCAGATACCGAGCAAGCATTCGCATTGATTGAATCTGACCTAACTGTGCAAGTGGACGATCTCCATCATCGCCTTCCCATTCTTCGCGTGCAATCGCTTTGCCATGACGCAAAAGAACTAGTGGAATCGTGTCAGTTCCAAATTTTTCAAAGTTCTTTAATACTTCTTTATCGCCTTCGCGTGAGACCTTCTCATAAGCATCAGCAACTGTTACCCAAATTAATTGATCTACTTCTTGTATATCCATAACACCTTTGGCTTCACCTATTGCCTGGGCAGACCAATATCTAACTGTCTTGGTTGTTTCACCAACAAGGTATTCGACTTTGCACAATTCGGGACCAAAGACAGTTTCAAATCCGGTTTCTTCTAGCACTTCGCGAAAAGCACAACTTATTTCAGATTCGCCAATTTCAACTTTGCCTTTTGGAAAAGACCAATCGTCGTAACGAGGTCTATGAATCAAAGCTACTTGAAGAAGATCATCGCTTAGACGGCGCCACAAAACCGCACCTGCCGCCTTAATTACTTGGCTTTCCACTTAGCGATCCTTTGAATAATGATCAATAAGGGTTGCGTGGACATTTGTTAATCCCTTTTTCGTTGGGCGGGACCACGTCGTTTCATTCAGCTGCCACGAGGAAGTTTCATCTGAAAGACCCAGGTTAAGTAAATCCTGCAAACGTGCCTGATGTTCTTTTCTTTGTATTAAAACAAGGCTTTCAACACGTCGATCAAGGTTTCTGCCCATTAAATCCGCGCTGCCAATCCAATACTCATCTTCCCCACCATTGATGAAGTGATAAATACGTGAATGCTCAAGGAATCGTCCCAAGACAGATTTAACGGTGATGTTCTCTGAGACACCCTTGATTCCTGGTTGTACGGCACAAATTCCACGAATTAATAATTCGATTTTTACCCCAGCTTGTGAAGCTTCGTATAACTTAGCAACGAAGTACTCATCCAAAATCGAGTTCAGTTTGAATTGGATTCCCGCAGGCATTCCATTCTTTGCATGTTCGATTTCGCGATCAATGCGTTCAATTAGTCCTGATCGCAATGTGCGAGGTGCAACCAACAAACGTGAATATGTTGACTGTGGCGCAAAGCCAGACAACTGATTAAACAAACGAGTCAGATCTTCTGTTAATTCAACATCTGCACTGAGCATTCCTAGATCTTCATACATGCGCGCAGTCTTTGGATTGTAGTTACC
>JBILJK010000029.1:0-9041 GCA_044377285.1 Candidatus Planktophila sp. | reverse complement strand
TTCTACACCGGCTGTATGTCCGTATTCAGGGTGACCCGGTGTTAAAGATCCCCACGTTCTAAAGCTTTGAAGATCTTTCATTTCAAGGCCGTAACCACTTAAAAACAGTTGAATGTAAAGGGTTAACGATGAGTGACCACAGGACAAAATAAATCGATCGCGGCCTAGCCATTGAGGATCCGATGGATCATGAACTAAGTGGCGTTGGAATAAGGAGTACGCGACAGGAGCAAGGGACATCGCTGTACCTGGGTGACCATTACCAACTTTTTGAACTGCATCAGCAGATAATGCACGTGCATAGGCGACAGCACGATCATCTAATTCAGTCCAACCGGTTAGTGCGCTCATCATTTATCCATTCTGTGTGATTACTGTTAGTCGGATTCTCCACGCTGCGATCCATACTAATGTCGCTCCCAATAAATGAGCAGCAACTAATATTTCTGGGATTCCAGTAAAGTATTGAATGTAGCCAATTGCACCTTGCCCAAGTGCAATCACAGCAAAAATCTTGATTGCTTTTTTGCTTCGGTCGCTAGTTCCTTGGGCAACATAAAAAGCTAGAGTGATTCCCAGTAGAAATATGACCACATCTGCATGCATCCAAGCCACTGTTCTGATATCAAAGCCAAAACGCTTAGCCTGAGCATCTCCAGCATGGGGTCCAGATCCGGTAACTATTGTTCCCAGAACGATGACTAAAAATGATATCGCGATATGAAGCAAAGAAATCTTTGAAGTAAGCGATGTCGTTTTAACAAAAACGGCGGGCGCACATCTACGAGAGTACAACGAGGTCGCTCCTGCAATTAAGATAATTGATAACAGCAGATGTCCGGCAACAGGAATCGGATTTAGATCTGTTAATACAGTGATCCCGCCCAGAATTCCTTGCCCGAAGATTCCTAAAAATTGTCCGATAGCTAATCCGCGTAAATCTTTCCGCTTACTTTTTAGCACTGCGATGATTACCGCAACTGATGCAATCACTAAAACAAAAGTTAACAAACGATTCCCAAATTCAATCCAAACATTTAATTGCGGTTCGGCTTGATGCGGAACCGGGGTGTAAGAGCCAGGTGTGCATTCGGGCCAGGTAGGACATCCCAATCCGGATCCGGTTAACCGAACAGCTCCGCCGGTCACCACAAGGGCCGCCTGCAAGAAAAGCAACAGGCCTGTTGCTGGGACCAAAACCCTTGAGGCTAAATCTGCGGTTTTGGACATGGCCTAAGCCTATGACCCTCGAGCCACGCAGGGCTCTTGAGTGGCTGAACGTGTCGAATTACGACACAATACTGTTGTGAAAATGACCGGAGCCAATCCAGCTGGGGATGATGCTCGTACCCGCGATCTTGTGGCCCGTTCAATTCTTGAAAATGGACCTTCTACCGCTGCCGTTCTAGGTGAGCGCTTAGGGCTAACCGCCGCAGGAATTAGACGGCACTTAGATCTTTTGGTCGCAGATGGCGTCGTAGAAGCGCGTGATCCACGTTCCTCATCGATCCGTGGTCGAGGTCGACCGTCAAAAGTTTTTGTTATGTCAGATGAAGGTCGCGAGAAATTTGAACATTCATATGATGACTTAGCTGTTGCTGCATTGAAATTCATGTCAGCTCAGTCAGGTGCACATTTAGTGGATGCTTTCGCGCAGTCTCGCGCCGATGACATTGAACGCCAAGCACGCAAATTTATCTCTAAGCGTTCCGGCAAAGTTGATGCTCTCGCTGATTTTTTAACCGATCAAGGGTATGCGGCAAGTGTTCACGACAAGCCTATGGGGCAAGAACTATGTCAACACCACTGTCCTATTGCACATGTTGCTTCTGAATTTCCCCAACTGTGTGAAGCTGAAACTGAAGCGCTTTCAAAACTTCTAGGAACCCACGTTCAACGTCTTGCCACAATCGCACATGGCGACGGAGTCTGTACAACTTTTATCCCAAAGACACACACTACAACTCGAAAGGTACGTGCATGACAACAGCACATCCAGAACTCGACGGACTCGGCAACTACGAATACGGCTGGTCAGATAAAAGCTCAGCTGGCGATAACGCTAAGCGCGGCATCAATGAGGATGTTGTTCGCGACATCTCATCAAAGAAATCTGAACCACAGTGGATGCTAGATATGCGCCTAAAGGGTTTGGACCTATTCGGTAAGAAACCTATGCCTAATTGGGGATCGGATCTTTCGGGAATTTTCTTTGACACCATTAAATACTTTGTTCGATCAACTGAAAAGCAAGCAACCACATGGGATGACTTGCCAGATGAAATTAAGAATACCTATGACCGTCTTGGTATTCCAGAGGCTGAAAAGCAACGCCTTGTGTCAGGCGTTGCCGCCCAGTACGAATCTGAAGTTGTCTATCACTCAATTCGTGAGGATCTAGAAGCGCAAGGCGTAATTTTCCTTGATACAGATAGCGCTCTAAAGCAGCACCCAGAGTTATTCAAAGAGTATTTCGGAACGGTTATCCCAGTGGGAGATAACAAGTTTGCAGCACTTAATACTGCTGCATGGTCTGGTGGGTCATTTATCTATGTACCAAAGGGCGTACATGTTGATATTCCATTGCAGGCTTATTTCCGTATCAATACTGAAAACATGGGACAGTTCGAACGCACATTAATCATCGCTGATGAAGATTCATACATTCACTACGTAGAAGGGTGCACAGCACCAATCTACAAGTCTGATTCTTTGCACTCAGCTGTTGTCGAAATCATTGTGAAAAAGGGTGCTCGCGTTCGTTACACCACGATTCAAAACTGGTCTAACAATGTGTACAACTTGGTTACAAAGCGCGCAACATGTGCTGAAGGCGCAACCATGGAATGGGTCGATGGAAACATTGGTTCAAAGGTAACCATGAAGTACCCAGCAATCTTCTTGATGGGCCCACATGCAAAGGGCGAGACCTTGTCACTTGCATTTGCTGGCGAAGGACAACATCAAGATTCTGGCGCAAAGATGGTTCATGCTGCGCCCTACACATCATCTTCTGTAATTTCTAAATCAGTTGCACGTAACGGTGGTCGTACCTCATATCGAGGACTTGTACAGGTTCAAGAAGGCGCGCACCACTCTGCAAGCACAGTTAAGTGCGATGCACTCTTGGTAGACACAATTTCTCGTTCAGATACATATCCGTATGTTGATATTCGTGAAGATGACGTTTCAATGGGCCACGAGGCGACAGTTTCAAAGATCAGTGATGATCAGTTGTTCTATTTGATGTCACGTGGTTTAAATGAAGATGAAGCTATGGCAATGATTGTGCGCGGCTTTATTGAACCGATCGCTCGTGAACTTCCTATGGAGTACGCACTAGAGCTCAATCGACTAATTGAACTTCAGATGGAAGGTGCTGTCGGTTAATGTCAGTTTTAACAACTAATTACTTCACGCCTACAGGGCGCGAAGAAGCGTGGCGTTTCACACCGCTCAAACGTCTTCGCGGTTTGCATGATGGCACCTCTGTGCAATCTGATCGATCAACATTGATCGCTAAAGATGCACTTCCTAAGGGAGTAACTTTCACACGTGAAAATCTAGAGCCGTTAGCTGCAAGTGATGATGTCATCATTGAGCGTATCCGTTCTTTTTCGCCGTCGGTCGCTCATCTGTCGATTGCTGCAAATACCGAGCTATCAGAGCCAATCTTTTTGGGTCGTACTGCAGGGGCGCTTGATACCGCCGAGTTCTCACGTGTTCGAATCTCACTAGGAACCCATGCGGTTGCAACTGTGATTGTTGAGAACACTACAGACACAATTTTGGCTGAGGATTTAGAAATTGCATTGTCTCCGGGTTCAAACCTAAAGTTTGTAACGTTGCAAGAGTTTGAACCTAAATCTGTTTATGCAGCGCGCCACCATGCTGTGATTGATAAGGATGCAACCTTTAAATCGGTAACAGTTACTGTTGGCGGAGATGTTGTTCGTATCCTGCCAACTGTCGAATTCACAGCACCAGGTGGTTCTGTTGATCTACTAGGTGTTTACTTTGCTACAGCTGGTCAGTTCTTTGAACACCGTATGCATGTTGATCACGCGGTACCACACGCAAAATCAAATGTTAATTACAAGGGTGCTCTTGCCGGACAAGGCGCACACACTGTGTGGATTGGTGATGTATTGATTCGTGCAGCTGCCGAGGGCACCGATACCTACGAATTGAACCGCAACTTGCTTCTAAGTGATGGAGCACGTGCTGATTCAGTTCCAAATCTTGAAATCGAAACTGGTGAAATCATTGGTGCCGGACATGCAAGCACAACGGGTCGTTTTGATGATGAGCAGTTGTTTTATTTAATGTCACGCGGAATTGCAATGTCAGATGCTCGTCGCTTGGTTGTGCGCGGCTTTTTCAATGAAATCGTTTTAGAGATCGGAAATGAAGAGGTTCAAAACCGAATCATGGACCGCATTGATAACGAGCTGGAAAAGGCGGCCAATAATGGCTGATTTAACTCTGGATCAGATGACTGAAGGCAAGCCAGTTCTTATTGAAAAGAACGGTAAGTCAATCTGTGTTGCACGAGTAGGAGATGAGGTCTTTGCAATTGATGACACATGCACTCATTCCGATGCTTCATTGTCAGAGGGCGATGTCACAGGATTCAAAATTGAATGCTGGCTACATGGCGCCGAATTTGACCTTCGCACAGGAGAAGCTTTAACACTGCCTGCCAACATTGCATTAAAAACTTATGCGGTATCAATCGACGGAAACGCCGTCACGGTAGAGATTTAGCAACGAGAGAAGAGAGAAAAAATGAGCACACTAGAAATCCGCGGCCTGCAGGTATCGGTTGATACAGACAACGGCACAGTCGAAATCCTTAAGGGTGTCGATCTAACAATTAAGTCAGGCGAAACTCACGCCATCATGGGCCCAAATGGTTCAGGTAAATCAACTCTTGCTTACTCAATTGCAGGACACCCTAAGTACACGATCACAGGGGGATCTGTAACTCTAGATGGCGCAGATGTTCTTGAAATGACTGTTGATGAGCGAGCTAAGGCTGGTTTGTTCTTGGCGATGCAATATCCAGTAGAAGTTCCAGGAGTTTCAGTGTCAAACTTCTTGCGCACAGCTGCAACTGCACTTCGTGGTGAAGCTCCAAAGCTTCGCACATGGGTAGGCGAAGTAAAGGGTGCAATGGAAGCACTCAACATGGACCCATCATTTGCTGCCCGTAATGTAAATGAAGGTTTTTCTGGAGGAGAAAAGAAGCGCCACGAGATCATGCAGTTAGAGCTTCTAAAGCCAAAGATGGCAATTCTTGATGAAACAGATTCAGGTCTAGATGTAGATGCTCTGCGTATCGTTTCCGAGGGCGTAAACCGCGCCAAGGCTGCAAATAATCTTGGCGTTCTTTTGATTACGCACTACACACGCATTCTGCAGTACATCAAACCAGATTTCGTTCATGTGTTTGCTAATGGCCGCATTGTTGAACAAGGCGGACCAGAGCTAGCTGACAAGCTAGAAGCAAATGGTTATGCAGATTATGTGAGCAAGTAAGAGAGTTATGGCATTTAACGTTGCGAATGTACGTAAAGATTTTCCAATCTTTGAACGTACTATTCGCGACGGTAAAAAACTGGTCTATCTAGATAGCGGAGCAACAAGTCAGAAGCCACTATCAGTTATCGATGCCGAAAGTGATTTCTACAAGTTTCACAATGCAGCGGTGCACCGCGGAGCTCATCAGTTAGCTGAGGAAGCAACAGATGCGTATGAAGGTGCACGTTTGAAGGTTGCTAATTTCATTGGCGCTCGTGAAGAGCAAATAGTTTTCACAAAAGGCGCAACTGAATCACTCAACCTTGTTGCCTATGCAATGGGAAATGCAGCGCCTGGAACTCGTTTCGCTCTTACCTCAATGGACAAAATCGTCGTAACCGAGATGGAACACCACGCAAATCTGATCCCTTGGCAGCAGTTGGCAGCACGCACCGGCGCGCAGTTATCGTGGTTTGAAGTTACTCCCGATGGACGTTTAGATCTTTCAAATATTAATTCTGTGATTACAGAGAACACAAAGGTTGTTGCACTCACGCATCAATCAAATGTCTTGGGAACAATTAATCCTCTGCAAGCCATAGTTGCTCGTGCACATGAGGTTGGCGCCGTTGTTGTGTTGGATGCTTGTCAATCAGCTCCGCATATGCCAATTGATGTGAAAGAACTTGATGTCGATTTTCTTGTTTTTTCTGGCCATAAGGCTTTGGGTCCAACAGGCGTTGGCGTGTTATGGAGTTCTGTACTTGATGATCTTCCACCATTTCTTTACGGCGGCTCAATGATTGAAACCGTAACAATGACTGGTGCAACGTGGGCTCCTGCGCCTCGTAAGTTTGAAGCTGGCGTTCCTAACATGGCGCAAGCCGTGGGCCTGGGTGCCGCAGTTGATTATCTGACAAATCTTGGCATGAGCAACGTGCATGATCATGAGGTTGCACTAACAAAGTATTTGATTGAAAAGTTGTTACAGGTTCCAGATTTAAAGATTGTGGGACCTACAAATCTTGAATCTCGTGGTGGAACAGTTTCATTTACTGTGGGGGATATTCACCCGCACGATTTGGGTCAGTATGTTGATAGCCAAGGTGTTGCAGTACGGACAGGCCATCACTGCGCTTGGCCTTTAACGAGAAAACTTGGAGTGCCTGCAACTACTCGTGCTTCGCTGTATTTATATAACGAGCAATCTGATTGCGATGCATTATTTGAAGCAATCCTCGGCGCACAGAAGTACTTTGCATAATGGAATTAGATAGCCTTTATCAAGAAGTAATTCTTGATCACTATAAGCACCCATTGAATAAGGGGTTGTCAGCTACATATGGTGCTCAGGTGCATCACGTAAATCCAAGCTGTGGAGATGAAGTCACACTCAATGTGACTGCAGAAGATGGAGTGATTAAGAGCATCACTTGGGATGGCGTTGGCTGCTCGATTTCGCAGGCAAGCGTTTCAATTGCAAGTGATCTATTGGTCAACAAAAGCTTTGCCGAAGCCGATGCCATTCTTGATGAATTTACCGATCTCATGCACAGTAAGGGAACCAAGCAGGGTAATCCTGATGTCTTAGATGATGCCGTGGCACTTGCTGGCGTATCTAAGTTTCCTGCTCGAATCAAGTGCGCACTATTGGGCTGGATGGCGTTTAAGGATGCAGCGGTTAGAATTAAGACAACAACAGGAGGAGAGTAGCGATGGCAACAAGTGTTGATGATGTAACTGAGGCAATGAAGGATGTTGTTGATCCTGAACTTGGTATCAATGTTGTAGACCTTGGCCTTATCTACGATGTGATGGTTGATGAAGCTAACATCGCAATCCTGAATATGACTCTTACATCTGCAGCATGTCCTTTGCAAGATGTAATCGAAGATCAAACTCGCGCAGCTCTTGCGGGTATGACAACTGATGTAAAAATCAATTGGGTGTGGATGCCGCCTTGGGGTCCAGACAAGATTTCTGATGACGGAAGAGAACAGCTGCGCGCTCTCGGCTTTACCGTTTAATTATGTCAATGCATGCAGCGTGGATGACCCACCGCTCGATGACCGCTGATCCTTCAGTTAAGGAACAGAAACTAAAGCCTGGAACAATTAAAAGAATCTTTAAATTTGCATTGCCATATCGCACAAATATCTTCATATTTCTTGCAACAGTCGTAGTTGATGCTGCTTTGGTTGTGGCAACCCCACTCCTCCTTAAACAACTAATCGATGATGGCGTTATTCCTAAAGATGGTGCAGTAGTGACCAGACTTGCAATCTTTGTAGGCCTACTAGCAGTTGCAGATGCTGGCTTCAACATGCTGGGGCGATATTTCTCTTCTCGAATTGGAGAAGGCTTAATTTATGATCTTCGATCTTTGGTATTTGCGCATGTACAAAAACAATCAATAGCTTTCTTTACCCGCACTCAGACCGGTGCCCTCATTTCTAGAATCAATTCAGATGTGATGGGAGCTCAGCAGGCATTCACCGCAACACTGTCGGGTGTTGTTAGCAATGTCGTAAGTCTGGTTTTGGTTAGTGTGACCATGTTGATCTTGTCCTGGCAGATAACCATTTTTTCACTTTTGCTACTTCCTGTTTTCCTAATCCCGACAAAGTGGGTTGGACGCAGGCTTCAGGCGTTAACACGCGAATCTTTTAGCGTAAATGCTGAGATGTCGAGCACAATGACAGAGCGCTTCAATGTCTCCGGTGCGATGCTGGTTGCTTTGTACGGAGAACCAGATCGCGAACGTGAATACTTCAGAAGCCGTGCTCGACGAGTTGCTGACATCGGTATCAAGATGGCTATGCTCAACAGACTTTTCTTTATCGCACTCACCAGTGTTGCAGCGATTGCAACTGCGTTTGCATATGGAATTGGCGGTCATTTAGCGATTAAAGGGGGAGTCACAGTAGGAACCCTTCTTGCTATCACAGCTTTATTGGCACGTTTATATGGTCCGCTCACCGCTCTTTCAAATGTTCGTATCGATGTTATGACATCACTTGTTTCTTTTGAAAGAGTTTTTGAGGTTCTGGATCTGCAGCCTATGGTGAAAAACCGTGATGGAGCGAAGCTGCTTGTTACGAAGGAACCGCGCATTGAATTCGATAATGTTGATTTCTCATACCCACGCGCAGAAGAAATTTCCTTGGCCTCCCTTGAATCTGCAGCAAAAGCTGAAACTGTGCAGAGTGGACAAGTACTGCGCAATCTTTCTTTTGTGGCAGAACCAGGGACAATGACAGCGCTAGTTGGACCATCGGGTGCTGGCAAGACAACAATTAGTGCATTGTTACCTCGTCTCTATGATGTGACCAGTGGTTCTATTTCAATTGATGGGCTCGATATTCGGGATCTCACCCTCGAATCTCTGCGCGATTCAATCGGTGTAGTAATGCAGGATGCGCACTTATTCCACGAATCTATTGCGGAAAATCTTCGTTATGCAAAGCAAGACGCAACGCCTGCACAGATGCAAGCTGCATGCGAAGCGGCACAAATCT
>JBILJK010000143.1:0-2575 GCA_044377285.1 Candidatus Planktophila sp. | reverse complement strand
CTTCAATCAAACCGGGCACAAGATGAACGCGCATGAGTGGAAACTCTTCAGACATTGGGTTCGCCACTTTGTATGTGGATGCCCGTTCACCGACAAATCCCATTGAATCGATTGTCGATTGATTGGTGAATGGGAATGTTTGCACCTCTGCAAAGCCACGGCTTGCCAGCATTGTTGCTACAGCGCGACGTCGTTTTTGAGTCGAGGTCAAAGTGGCATGCAATGGTCGAGGTGGAAGTATTGACGGGATCTTGTCGTAGCCAATCATGCGGGCTACTTCCTCCGTGAAATCTGCAGCGGTCAAAAGATCTGCTCTCCAGGAAGGCGGATCAACGGTAAAACTCTTTTCATCAACATCGCAGCCAATGACTCGCAATAAATCCGCTACCTGCTTGGCTGGAATCTCAAAACCCAAAGTCTTTGATACATAACCTGGATCAATGGTGACTAATGGTGGGTAAATAGGCTCACCATCAACCACAGTCGCCACATGCTGGGCCGAACTATGAGCTGTCAGAAGTTGAACAAATCGAGCAGAAGCAAATTCAGCCAACGATGGATCAACCCTACGCTCTAAACGTCTTGATGCTTCAGATGAAAGCTTGTGGCGCCGTGAATTCTTGGCGATGCACACTTCACAAAAATGAACCGCTTCAAGTGCGATATCGGTTGTTGTTTCGCTGATCTCAGATGAAAGACCGCCCATTGTTCCTGCTAAAGCTAATGGTTGATCATCATCACACACCATCAAGTCATTCGGATCTAAAGTGCGCTCTACCCCATCAAGAGTTTTGAACTTTTGGGCTTTACCAGCGACCTTAATGGTTAACCCACCTTTGATCTTTGACTTATCGAAGGCGTGCAAAGGTTGTCCGAGTTCAAGCATTACATAATTTGTAACGTCTACAACTAAAGAGATGGAGCGCATTCCCATTTTTTCGATACGACGGCGCATCCAGATCGGTGTTGTTGCTTTTGGATCAAAATTAGACAAGGTACGTAGATAGAAAACAGATGCAGTTGATCTATCGGCAATCTTTGCTGCAACACCCTTGCCGGTTTCTTCAAACTTCAAAGTGCGAAGAGCATCAACAGGATCAGTGAACTTTAGATCTAATGAGCCCGCCACTTCGCGTGCAATACCCCGGATACTGAGCGCATAACCACGATCTGGATTTACAGCTACATCAAAAACAACATCATCGATGTGTAAGGATTCGATGGCATCTGCACCGACCGTAACTTCTCCTTCAGCAAATACCAAAATGCCGGCATGTTCATCGCTGATTCCTAGTTCGCGCGCTGAGCAAATCATTCCATTTGATGTTTTTCCGTAGGTTTCACGTGCTCCAATTGCGAAATCACCAGGAAGAACCGCACCCGGCAATGCTGCAACAACTAAATCTCCCACTGCAAAGTTTGTTGCCCCACAAATAACATATCGAGTTTCACTTTCGCCACAATCTATACCGACGTAGCGAATAGGCTTCTTGAATTCGGTAATTTCTTCGATTGATACAACCTTTGCAAACTTCAGTGGACCGGTCAAATCAGCACCTTGATGAATGATCTCTTCAACCTCAAAGCCAACTCGAATCAAAGCATCTGAAATCTGTTCAGCGGTAATGGATGCAGGAATCTCTACAAACTCTTTAATCCAGGATAAAGGCGCGCGCATTACAGGCCAACTCCAAACTGACGAGTAAAACGTAGATCGCCTTCGACGATGTCGTGCATGTCTGTAATGCCATGTCGAACCATGAGCGTGCGTTCAAGTCCCATTCCAAATGCAAAGCCACTATAGACATCTGTGTCGATGCCACATGTAGCAAGCACCTTTGGATTAACCATTCCGCAACCGCCCCATTCGATCCAACGGTTGTTAAAGAAGATGTCTACTTCGGCACTTGGTTCGGTAAAGGGGAAAAAAGATGGTCTCAATCGTGTGGTTACATCTGGACCAAACATGTGGCGCGCGAAATTATCTAATGTGCCCTTTAGGTGGGCCATCGTTATGCCCTTATCGATTACTAGACCTTCGACTTGGTGGAATACAGGGCTATGTGTTGCATCAAGTTCATCTGCACGAAAGGTGCGACCAGGGCACACAACATAAATTGGTGGCTCTTGCGTAAGCATGGTTCGGATCTGAACTGGCGAGGTATGCGGACGCAAAACCATTCCAGATTCAACTGGTTCGATGAAGAAAGTATCCTGCATGGTGCGGGCTGGGTGATCTGCTGGAATATTGAGAGCATCAAAGTTAAGCCAGCCTGATTCAAGTTCTGGCCCTTCTTCGACAGCAAAGCCTTGTTCGATAAAGAAATCCGATACTTCATTTTTAATAATTGAGATTGGGTGCAATCCACCTCGATGTGAGCGATTCACTGGCAAAGTTATATCAACAACTTCTTCGAGCAATACTTTGCGATCACGTTCAGCTTCAAGAACAGCCGTTGCCTCAGCTAAAGCTTGAGCTATCTCCGCTTTTGCTTCCCCGATTACTTTTCCAAAACTTGCTTTATCCTCTGGTGAGAGAGCGCCTAATCCACGTGATGCCAATGCAATAGGTGAC
>JBILJK010000137.1:0-2576 GCA_044377285.1 Candidatus Planktophila sp. | reverse complement strand
AGTGAATTGCGACGATCTTGGACCGCGACTATCCGTGCAAGTGATCCTTCTGATCCGGTTACATCACCAACGATAGAAACATTGTCACCTGTTACAACTGACTTTGGCCCTAGTTCGCGTGCGCGCATTGCTGTGAGGATAGTTCCATCATCAGTAATACATGTTTGCCGTCCACGATCTACAGTTGTTACTAACGCTGATATCGCATCACTGTGTGATGGGCGATCTTTACTACGTGGGCGAGTGCTACGTGATGGGCGAACTCGCGCATCTGATTCATCGTATTCGCGTGGACTCATAGTAAAAGCGAACTCCACAACCCTGGAAAATCTGGCAAAGTCTTGCGAGTAGTTGCAATGTTTTCAACTTCGATTCCTTCAACCACTAGCCCTATAACAGCACCAGCTGTTGCTAATCGGTGATCATCGTATGTATGGAATACACCAGCATGCAAAGGTGCCGGTGTTATGTGTAGCGCAGTTTCTTCTTCTGTGACATTGCCGCCTAATGCATTTATTTCCCGAGTGAGCGCAGCCAATCGATCAGTTTCATGCTTGCGCAGGTGACCGATTCCGCGCAAATGTGACGGTGAATCAGCAAGGGCACACAGAGCTGCAATTGAAGGGGTTAACTCACCCACATCATGCAGATCAACATCTATTCCGTGAATTGTTCCTGTGCCAATAATTGTTAGACCGTTGTCTCCAAAAGAAAATTCGGCACCCATATCAGAAAGGATTGTCCGTAATTGATCGCCCGGTTGTGTGGTTTTGATGGGCCAATCTGCAATTGCTACTCGACCACCACAGACTATTGCAATTGAAAGAAAGGGTGATGCATTAGAAAGATCTGGTTCGATTATTAAATCTAAGCCATGTAGAGCACCAGGCTTTACGCTCCAGGTTTGTGCAACTGCATCTACTTCTACTATTGCTCCAAATTGTCGCAACATGTCAACGGTCATTTCTATATGTGGCATTGAAGGCAAGGAACCGCCTTTGTGCTTAACTGTTATGCCATTAGTAAAACTTGGAGCAACTAAAAGTAGCGCTGATAGAAACTGGCTTGATTCGCTGGCATCGATTGTTATTTCTCCGCCACTAATTTTTCCAGTCCCATGCAACGTTAAGGGCAAGCTATATCTGTTGTCATGATCAATTGATACGCCGAGCTCTTCGAGTGCCTTAATCACTGGCCCTAGCGGGCGTTCATATGATCGTGGGTCACCATCAAAAATTACTTCACCTGTTGCAAGCGCAGCCAATGGCGGCAAGAAGCGCATAACTGTTCCGGCATTTCCCACATCGACGCGGACTCCACCACGCATTGGCGCTGGTGTAACAATCCATTGCAACTCTTCATTTCCATCGACAACAGCCGTGGTCTCTTCGATTCCGATACCAAGTGCTTTTAGGCCAGCAACCATTAGTTCGCTATCACGTGAAACAAGGGGGCGGCGCAATGTGGAAGGGCTCTTTGCCTGAGCAGCCAAAATCAAGGCACGATTAGTAACTGATTTTGATCCTGGAATAACAACGCTGATATCAACTGGTGTTGCACCGCGAAATATCGCTGGCCAGTGAGCGTTGTTTGTCATCGCCTTATTCTAACCTGTGCCGATACCTGCGATACCCTTGAATTATGTGTGGTCGTTATGCGCAAACAGCCGATATGCGCGAACTCATGGAGCAGTTTGAGATCACTGGCACATCGCCACACAGCGCTCTGCCACTGAATTGGAATATTGCACCAACAAATCCAATTTACATAGTTCGCGCTAATGACCGCACTGGCAAAGATACACAGAGCGAAAAAGCATTAGCGACAGTTTCGTGGGGGTTAATTGGTCCATGGTTAACAGATATGCACGAAGCACGTGCTTCGCAATCTAGAGCCATTAACGCTCGTAGCGAATCGATTCATGAGAAGCCAACATTTAGAAATGCATTTAGATCTACGCGTTGCTTGATTCCTGCGACCGGATATTACGAATGGGCAACTGCTCTTGGTCAATATCGTCCTAAGCAACCTTTTTACATCTCTGCTCGTAATGGTCTGCAACTTCCGATCGCCGGAATCTGGAGCAGTTGGAGAGCGCCAAATGGGGAAATAATTGAAACAGCATCGATCATCACTCAAGAAGCCCAAGGCGAACTTGAAACAATTCATAGCCGGATGCCGGTTTTCATGCCGCCAGACCGATGGGATTTGTGGCTGAACCCCCGCAATACCGATGTGAATGAATTGAAATCCATGATGGTCGTTGAGCATCCAGAATCCATTGTCATCGCTCGCCCAGTTTCAGATGCGGTAAATAGCGTGGCAAATAATGGAAAAGAGTTAACGATTGAAACGCCTTTGGGAGAGCCAGAAACCCTGTTTTAGCGATAGTGTTTTGTGCGATGTCAACAGAACTAGTTAGCCAGAACTCAGGGGATCGCTATGCATCCTGCTGAAGAGGTAATTGGCGCTGTTGGTTTAACAGAGATGATCGTGCGTCCTGGAGACACATCACTTGCAATCGGTATCGGTGATCTTCCAATCATCGCGCCATCATTATTAATTAACTTAATGGA
>JBILJK010000028.1:0-9080 GCA_044377285.1 Candidatus Planktophila sp. | reverse complement strand
TGTTGTAGAGCCTGGGGCGCAGATCGGCGTGGATTTAGAGCGAGATCGTCAACGTTTCACAGTTAGCGATGCAGGAATTGTCATCGTCGGCAAAGGTGTCCGAGTTACCCCCTAATCACAGCTGGGCGGAATCTCCGACCCTTACCTCTAAAGTGGCCATGAGTTGTTGAATGATGTTGAGTCATGGCTAGACTGTGCCAGTCAGCGTTGACCACAGGTGGCGGGAAAATTTGAGCCACGTAATCACACAATAAAATTGTTGGAGTAAATCATGCGTATTGGTGTCCTTACTGGCGGCGGAGATTGCCCTGGTCTTAATGCAGTTATTCGTGCCGTAGTTCGCAAGGGTGTTAAAGAGTACGGTCACGAGTTTGTTGGCTTCCGTGATGGATGGAAGGGACCTCTAGAGGGTTTAACCATGCCTCTTAATATTGAAACAACCCGCGGCATCTTGACTCGCGGTGGAACGATTCTTGGTTCATCACGTACTAACCCATTTAAGATCGAGGGTGGCGTAGAAAAGATTAAGGAAAATCTTGAAAAGGCTGGAATCGATGCGTTGATCGCAATCGGTGGCGAAGATACTTTGGGTGTTGCTACAAAGCTTGATGCTCTCGGTGTAAAAGTGATTGGCGTTCCAAAGACAATCGATAATGACCTTAACAACACTGATTACACATTTGGTTTTGATACATCAGTAAACATTGCGATGGAAGCGATTGATCGACTTCATACAACCGCTGAATCCCATCACCGCGCATTAATTGTTGAGGTTATGGGTCGTCACGCAGGTTGGATCGCATTGCATTCAGGTATCGCAGGTGGCGCAACATGTATTTTGATTCCGGAGCAAAAGTTCTCTGTAGATAAAGTATGCGAATGGGTTGAGTCACGTTTCAAATCTCATTACGCACCAATTATCGTTATTGCCGAAGGCGCGATTCCTCAAGATGGCGACATGATTGTTAAGGATCAGACACTTGATTCATTCGGCCACGTAAAGCTGTCGGGTATCGGTGACTGGCTAGCAGGTCAGATCGAAGAGCGAACAGGCAAGGAAGCACGTACATCTGTATTGGGTCATATCCAGCGTGGTGGTACTCCAACAGCATTTGACCGCGTACTTGCTACTCGCTTCGGATTGCATGCAATTACAGCGGCGCACGAAGGTGACTGGGGCAAGATGGTTGCACTTCACGGCACCAACATTGCGCGCGTGCCTTTGGCTTCAGCAACTGAGAAGTTAAAGACCGTTCCACTAGAGCTATACAAGGAATCAGAGATCTTTTTCGGTTAATTGCCTCGCGCGATTACTTTCGAATTCTCTACACTTCTCCAATGAGCACACACTTAGACTCCCTGTTTACACCTGGCCTTGTTGCTGCCCAGCAACCAACCTGGCCAGGTGGACCAGAGGGCGAGCCGGTCAAAGCGGCGGTAGCGCAATTAAAGGCGTTGCCTCCACTTGTCTTTGCCGGTGAATGCGATGATTTAAAAGCACGCATCGCATTAGCAGCAGAAGGAAAAGCATTTTGGTTACAAGGTGGAGATTGCGCAGAAACATTTGCAGCAGCAACAGCCGATTCAATTCGAAACCGTATTAAAACTATTTTGCAGATGGCTGCGGTTTTGCAGTACTACTCAAGCTTGCCGGTTATCAAGGTTGGTCGTATGGCAGGCCAGTTCGCTAAGCCTCGTTCCAATGATTTCGAAACTCGTGGGGATGTAACGCTTCCGGCCTACCGCGGGGACGCCGTTAACGATATTGAATTTACTGAAAGCTCACGAAACCCAGATCCACAACGATTAGTGCGCGTCTACAACACATCTGCAGCAACTCTCAATTTGGTTCGCGCCTTTACCCAAGGTGGTTTTGCAGACCTACGCCAAGTTCACGAATGGAACAAGGGCTTTATCCGTGATTCTAAAGTTGGCGAACGATACGAACAAATGGCTAATGAAATTGGTCGCGCTTTAGCATTTATGAAATCTGCAGGAGTTGATCCTGGAAGTTTTAAGTCAGTAGATTTCTTTGCAAGCCACGAAGCGTTAATCATGGAGTATGAAAAGGCGTTAACTCGTATCGATTCACGTACAGGAGATGCTTACGATGTTTCCGGTCACTTCATCTGGATTGGTGAGCGAACACGTCAGCTAGATGGAGCACATGTTGATTTTGCTTCAAAGGTACGCAATCCAATTGGTATCAAGCTTGGACCAAAGTCCACAGTTGAAGATGCACTTGCATTAATCGACAAGTTAGATCCAAATCGTGAGCCTGGGCGTATTACATTTATTACACGTATGGGTGCCAAGAACATCCGAGAAATCTTGCCAGCACTTGTCGATGGTGTAACAAAGTCTGGAGCAAAGGTTTTGTGGGTGTGCGATCCAATGCACGGAAATACTTATGAAGCACCTAGTGGATATAAGACCCGCAGCTTCGATGATGTTATGGATGAGGTCAAGGGATTCTTTGAAGTTCATAAAGCTCTTGGAACCCATCCAGGTGGAATTCATATTGAGTTAACTGGCGATGATGTGACCGAGTGTGTTGGCGGCGGCGAAGAGATTTCACATGAAGATTTGGCATCACGATATGAAACAGCGTGCGATCCGCGACTAAACCATGCACAATCACTTGAATTAGCCTTTTTAGTTGCTGAAATGTTGCGCGATCGCTAATTTTGGACAGTGCCACTTTTAATTACTTCTCACAAAACACCTGTTGGCACCCTTAATTTATTAGCTGATGATCAGATTCTGATCGGGGCAAATCTTTCAACTATTGCCGCATTTAAAGCTGGCCGTGATGTCAAGGTTGTTAAATCAATTCCTGTTATTTCAGATCTTATAAACGATTACTTTGATGGTGACTTAACAGCGCTCAATGGAATCCAAGTTCGCCAACCAGGTGCTGCGTTTTCGCAAGCTGCTTGGAAGGCGATGCGAAAGATCGCTCCAGGAAAAACTTGGTCATATTCAGATCTGGCAGCAAAAGCTGGTTCACCAGCAGCGGTTCGTGCTGCTGGAAGTGCATGTGCAAATAATGCAATCATGCTTGTTGTTCCCTGCCACCGCGTTGTTAAAACTGGGGGAGCGTTAGGAAATTATGCTTACGGTGTTAACAAGAAGCAGTGGCTCTTAAGCCACGAGGGCTTTCTTTAAAATTTCTATTGCCTGCGCGCACTGAGCATCATCAAAATCTAGGTGTGTTACTAAGCGCGCATATTTAGGACCAAGAGCACTAATCCACAATCCAGCATCACGGCACCGTAGGGCAAGTTCTGCTGCAGTAATTGGCAGTGCTGCCAAATCTAATCCAACAATATTTGTTTCAACAGTTGCTGGATCTATTAAAGATGCATCAACAGATGCAATTGCAACGGCAATTTCTTTCGCACGTCGATGATCCTCTGCCAAACGTTCAATATTGTTATCTAGCGCGTAATGTCCACCAGCTGCCAATAATCCAACTTGGCGCATTCCGCCACCGTATCGCTTGCGCCACACACGAGCTTTTGCCACACGATCCTTTGTAGAAAGCATTACTGAGCCAACTGGTGCTCCTAATCCTTTAGATAAGCACACGCTAATGGTGTCGAAGTACTTTCCGTACTCTGAAAATGAAACACCAGATGCAACATGTGCGTTCCAGATGCGGGCACCATCTAAGTGAAGCGCTAATCCAAGTTCATCTGCGCCTTTGCGAAGAGCAGCAATTTCAGTAATTGGCTGGACTGTTCCGCCACCAAAGTTATGTGTGTTTTCTACTGCGATAGCAGTGGTTGAAACCAAGTACGGACCGCTATTTGGGCGTGCGATTTCAAGAGCATCAGCTGCCTTTAACAGTCCGTTCTTTGCAGGGAAAGTACGTGTTGTGATTCCGCTAAATACAGCGGCAGCGCCCAGTTCGGCACGCACAATGTGGCTGTTTGTTTCTGCGATTAACTCTTCTCCTGGTGCAACCAACATTCGTATAGCCAGTTGATTTGCAAGAGATCCGGTTGGTGTGAAAACACCCGCCTCTTTGCCAAACATCGCTGCAACTCGTTCTTCCAAGGAATTAACCGTTGGGTCATCACTGTAAACGTCATCACCTACGGGTGCGCTAGCAATTGCTTCACGCATTGCAGCAGATGGACGAGTAACAGTGTCGCTTCGAAGGTCAATTGCCATGGCCTATATTCTCACGATTCCTTGAGGACAATAACAAACATTGCTATTACTACTAGTACTCCACCCAAAGCCTTTTGAAGAGTCAGGGTTTCTCCGCCAAAGAGGATTGCAAATATGGCTGCAAACACAACCTCCATGGTCAAGATAACAGCAACCTTGGTTGTGCTCATATGCGCCTGAGACCAAGTCTGAATTACAAATGCGACCGCCGTACATGCCACTGCAGTAAAGATAACAGTTGCCCAAACTCCGCTATCAGGAGGAAGTTGATATCCGCCTTCAAAAATTGATGCAAAACCTGTTAGGGCAGCACACACTGCTAGTTGCACGACAGTCATTGCGTAGGCATCACGTCCACTACTCCATTTTCCCAGAGCAATAATGTGAGCGCCAAATGCAAATGCACTTCCTAAAACAAGCAGCTCACCAAACCCAATTGACCAGCCTTGCAGTGACAGTAAAGCTAATCCAATTGTTGCAACTCCAACGCAACCCCAAGTGATCAGAGTTATGCGTGACTTTAAAACAACTGCCGCGATTAACGGGGTAAAGACAACATATAAACCAGTAATGAAACCTGTGATTGCCGCACCAGTCCGCGCTAGTCCCAACGTTTGCAAGATATAGCCTGCTCCTAGAAATAGCCCTGCAGTTGAGGCTCTAAGTAGTAAATCTCTGTTAAAAAGCTTGATGCATTGAGGACGAATCAGAATCATTACAACTACCGCTAAGACGAATCTGCTGAACAAAAAATTATTAACTGTTTGACGCTCAATGGCATCTTTCATCACCACGAAGGCAAATCCCCAGGCGGCTGAAACTGTTAGTAGCGCCCACGGAGCAAGTTTTAACTGCAGTTGATGGCGAGCTGACATTAGCCGCGCAATTTCTTGAGTAAGGCAACTTCCTTGCCATGTTCTGTTTCCATGCCTGGTGTTTCAAGAATTAGAGGAGCGTTTGCAACTGCAGGGTGGGACAGTAATTCTTTAAATGGATCGACACCGATATGACCCTCACCAATATTTTGGTGGCGATCTTTCAGAGCACCACACACATCCATCGAGTCATTGGCATGGACCAACTGGAATCGTTCAATGCCAGCAATTTCAACTAGCAAATCAATCGTCGCAGTCATGCCACCCTTTACTGAAATATCATGGCCTGCAGCAAAAACATGGCAGGTGTCCAGACAGATTCCCACCTTTGGATGATATTCAAGAGCTTTCAAATACATCGCAAGATCATCTAACTTTTTAACCAGTGATTGTCCTTGACCTGCAGTTGGTTCCAACAGAAGGTATGGAGCATCATCTCCAAGTGCGTTAAGAATTGGCATCATGCCTTCATGAATCTGTTTCCAAGCTTTTTCAACATGGTTTACATCAACGGCAGAGCCTGTGTGAATAACAACACCGAGAGCGCCGATGTCAGCACCACGTTGCAGTGAGTACTTAGTTGAGGCAAGGGAATTCAAGTACGTTGCCTCAGTTGGGGAACCTAAGTTAATCAAAAATGGAGCGTGAACATACGTTTCGATATCTAATTCGGAAGCTTTAATTGTGAACGCTTCATCGAGTTCGGGATTTGCCGCTGGCATTGCCCACGCCCGTGGGCTGGATGCGAATACTTGAATTGCTTCTGCGCCAATCTCTTGTGCATATGCGATTGAACGCTTAGCCATTCCACCTGTAGTTGGGGTGTGGGCACCGATTCGGGGCTTCTTGATTGGCGTAGGCATTGGGTCACCCTACGGTAATCGTCACCAAACTTCCACGTAAAACCTTGGTGTTAACCGCAGGAGAAACTTTTTTAACAACCTTCTTCTTCGCATTTCCGATTGTTACAACCTTTACCTTTAACCCGAGGGATTCAAGCATCTCTTTACCTGCCACTGCTTCCATCGTGATGATTGTTTTTGGAATAAATGTGTAACGAGGGCCCTTTGAAATAACAATTGAAACTGTGGCTCCCTTATTTGCAGTTGCTCCTCCTGCTGGAGTTTGTGAAACAACCGCAAGTTCTGGAGTCGTTTCGCTGAATGCATATCCAGGTTCTACAGTAAATCCAGCTTCCGTTAATTCATTCAACGCTTGTTCGCCACTCATGCCAATGTATGAAGCAAGTGCAACTTGTTCAATTCCCTTTGACACAATGAAGTTAACCTTTGAATCTCGCTTAACTGAAGAACCAGATTTTGGGGTTGATGAGATTACAAATCCCTTTGGAATTTCAGAGCTGAAAACTTCTGTGGTCTTTCCGACAGTTAATGGATATTTACTTATCGCAGATTTGGCAGCTTCTGGTGTTAATCCAATTGTTGATGGAACTGTGTAACGCTCTGGGCCCTTAGAAATAATTAGTTTGACCTTTCCGCCAGCATCTACTTTGCCGCCCCCAGCGGGTACAGATTCGATAATTTTTCCCTTAGCAATTTCTTCATCAAATCTATCTTCTAGAACCACAGCGGTTAAACCCAGAGGAGAAAAGGATGAAACCGCTTCGTCAAAGCTGCCGCCAACAGTTGATGGAACCACTACTCGAGATCCTGGCCCAACCAAGGTCCACCAGCCGCCAACTCCGACGGCGATTGCCAAGATCAATGCGACTTTACGGTTTCTACGTACTCGCTTACTTGCGCGTTTCTTCTTTTCTTCTTGTCGCTTTATTTCGCGAGTGCTCTCTTTAACCTCGACTGTTGCTTCCTTTACCGGCTCTTCTTTTACCTTCTTGCGAGTTTTTTCCCGAATAGGTTCAACCGGCAGATCTAGCCCAAGGTCTAACTGATTTTTCTTTGGGTCAATTTGTATCTGGATCTGCTGCAGGCGCTCAAGGAATTCGGTGGCAGAACGTGGTCGATCATCAGGGTTCTTGGCTGTAGCACTTGCTATCAAATCATTGAGAGCTTGTGGAATCTCTTTTCTTTTGCTGCGCAGCTTAGGAATTTCCTCGTTGACATGCATATAGGCAATTTGAATAGGGGAGTCACCATTAAATGGTTTTTCGCCCGTAAACATTTCGTAGGCAACAATTCCCGCGGCATAAACATCGCTGCGCGAATCTGCGATTCCACGTTGGACTTGTTCGGGGGATAGGTAAGAAACACTGCCCAAAATCACACTTGATTCAGCTGTCATGGTTGTTCCGATTAGTTCACCACGTGCCAATCCAAAATCTGCAATCTTGATTCGACCATCTTTAGAAATCAAAATGTTTTCAGGCTTGATATCTCTGTGCACAATTCCTAGATCATGTGCTGCGGCAAGAGCTGACAAAATTGGTGTTAAATAATTGATCGCATCCTTGATTTCAAAACGGCCACGTTCATTTAAATACTCTCGAAGTGTGTGACCCTCAATAAATTCCATAACTAGGAACACCGCAGGGATGCCACTTTGATTCCAGCCTTGATCTTGCACCGCGACAATATTTGGATGGGTAAGGGCTGCTGCGGCTTTAGCTTCACGAATAAAGCGTGAGACAAATGCTTCATCTTGCGCCAAATGCGCGTGCATGATCTTTACCGCAACTTTGCGATCCAGACGGGTATCTAGCGCTTCGTAGATTGTTGCCATTCCACCATTGGCGACCTGACGCAGTAATTGGTAGCGCCCATCAATGAGCTCACCAGACAGATCGGACATGTCCAGATTTTATTGAGTGCGCCAGTAACAGGTGCCGAGGGCGCGCCCAAAACAGTTATGAAGTGAGTTTAAACTCGCAATTTTCACGAGTTTCATCCCTACCAAAGTGTTTATCTTGATCAACTTGCCATTGCCGCATTTGTTGCTCGATATGCGCACCATCGCGATCTAATACACGCTGTAAACCGATTTCAGGTTCAATATCTAGCCAATAGGTTGTCGCGCCTGTTTCACGCACTATTTGCTGCGCAGCTCCAACACCTTCGATGATCAAATAATCGGTTGGTTCAATTTTTTCCTCGCGATCAAACTGCATGGTGTGCCAGTTGAATATTTTGATCACAAACTCTCTACCGGCAAGATGGGCAGTTGAAATACGATCCAAAATCTCCGACAAAGCGTTACTCAGGGCGTTATCCCAACCGTTGTAAAGGTCATCCATATGAATGACCTTCACAGTCCCATTCTGTGACAATTCTGCTTCTAGCTGTGCTGCATATGTTGTCTTGCCAGCACCGGCAGGACCATCAATTGCGTAGAGAGCCATACCAACGCTTCAATCCGATTACAGCGACGACAGTAAACAGTGCGTATAGAACAGCGGTAAACCAGTAACCAAGCATCGCGTACTGAACTGTTCCAGCCAGGTCAACGATTAGCCACACAACCCACGCTTCCCACTTTTGCTTCACCATCATGATCTGTGCAACGAGACTTCCGATTAATAGAAATGCATCTGACCAGGTTGCTGCAGCCCCGATGTTAGATAAAAGTGGTGATAGAGCTGCAATACTTATGAATGTTCCAATTGCGATATAGCGACGATTGCGCGCTGTTACCGAACCAGGGACCGCACCTGTTGGAGCCCAATCCTTCCAGCCATAAACAGCGGCGCATATAAAAACCAACTGCAACGCTGCACTTGCAAAAAGATCAACTTGATAAAAGAAAACACCATATAGCGCGCTACTAAATGCCCACCAGGGCCACGTAATTCTTTTTCCTGTTGTTCCCAGCCAGACGCCGATGAATGAGGTAATCGCTGCAACAAATTCCAAAACTGAGACTTCATAGCCCCACGCAGTAAATAAAATGGTTGACATAACTTTCCTTTCCGCATCCGCATTACCGGATGGGTCAATCGGTCGGTCTGAATTTCAGACCCTCTCAGCCTTTACGGCTCCCGTGGTTACTACTCTAGCGTGAAATCAGGTGGCGCTTAATGAATGCAGCACCGGCCACGCGAATACGTCGCGCGGT
>JBILJK010000136.1:0-2589 GCA_044377285.1 Candidatus Planktophila sp. | reverse complement strand
CCAAGTAATCCGAAGGACTCACCCTTAGCTACATCGAAATCAATGCCGTCTACAGCGGTGAAATCCCCGAAAACCTTGGTCAACCCACGTACAGAAATGAGTGGTTTAGACATTCTTCTATTCTACCTGAGTATTGTTTGCCCACGTGCGATTCATAAATGAACCTACCCACGACCTGACATATGACGATGTTTTCATGGTCCCAAGCCGATCTGAACTCTCATCCAGAATGGATGTTGATCTTTCATCAATAGATGGCACCGGAACAACAATTCCGCTAGTTGTTGCAAACATGACAGCTATTGCTGGGCGTCGTATGGCAGAAACAATGGCACGTCGCGGTGGTTTAACTGTTATTCCGCAAGATATTCCACACGCAGTTGTTGATTCAGTTATCACATGGGTGAAAGAACGTCACCCCTTCTTTGATACACCAATTACTTTGTCACCTCAATCAACAGTTGCCGATGCGGTTAGCCTGTTGCACAAACGAGCACACGGGGCAGTAGTTGTTGTTGAAGGTGGAAAACCTGTAGGAATCATTACTGAAGAGGATTGCAAGAGCGTTGATCGCTTTACACAATTGCATCAGGTCATGAGTAAAGACTTAATTACGATGCCAGACACACTTGGCGCGCGCGAAGCATTTGAATTCTTGAATCAACATCGTCATAAATTGGCACCAGTTGTTGCAAGTAATGGGGATCTTGTTGGAATTATGACGCGTTTGGGTGCCTTGCGTGGAACTTTGTATTCACCAGCACTTGATGCACAAGGACGTTTGCGCATTGCTGCAGCTGTTGGAATTAATGGTGATGTTGCAGCGAAGGCAGCAGCTCTCATTGAATCTGGGGCAGATGTATTAGTAGTAGATACAGCGCACGGACATCAAAAGAAAATGCTGGAAGCGTTGGCCGCAATTAGATCTATCAATCCACAGATTCCAATCGTTGCCGGAAATGTTGTAACCGCACAAGGTGCTCATGATTTAGTACAAGCTGGTGCAAACATTGTAAAAGTTGGCGTTGGCCCTGGTGCGATGTGTACGACGCGTATGCAAACAGGTGTAGGACGCCCACAATTTTCAGCTGTTTTGGAGTGCGCAACAGAGACTAAAAAGCTTGGCGCGCATGTGTGGGCTGATGGTGGAGTACGCCATCCGCGTGATGTCGCACTGGCACTAGCCGCAGGTGCAGCACAGGTAATGATCGGATCGTGGTTTGCAGGAACATATGAATCTCCGGGGGATCTACAAAGTGATGCGAATGGTCGCTTGTACAAAGAATCCTTTGGAATGGCATCTGCTCGAGCTGTTGCAGCCCGAACTTCGCAGGAAGATGCCTTTGATCGCGCTCGCAAAGCTCTGTTTGAAGAAGGAATTTCAACATCTCGGATGTACTTAAACCCAGCGCGACCAGGCGTTGAAGATTTATTAGATGAAATTATTGCCGGAGTACGTTCCTCTTTTACTTATGCAGGCGCAAAGAACATCGAAGAGTTTGCAGAGAAAGCAACTGTCGGCGTTCAATCATCTGCAGGTTACGCCGAGGGACGACCACTACATTCATCGTGGAGTAACTAACCAGATTTAATGGTCGTACGCTTTACTAGCAATTTGATGACGGGCACTGACATAGTTTTTGGATGCGCCATCAATCAAATGTTCAAATCGCTGATTGCCCTTGATGTGTGTACGTAAGTATTCTGCAGAGATTTCTTGGGTAAAGAGAACCGATTTATCTTCCAGGGTTGCAATTTTCTTGTAGGGGCGAATCAAACGAAACAGATAGGTCGCCTTATGAATTGCTTGAGTAGCAACAAATCGTGTAATTCTTTTACTTGGCTTTTTTGTTGCTGAATTAGCAAGGTTGATCAAAATCTCTGCGATTTGTTTTCCACCATTTGTATCGGAAAGTTCTGCACATTTGCTGCGCAGGTTATTTCGCACTGAATCATCACTCAACTTTTTCACCGTCGCAGTTATGTCTGACAGGTTGGCGTGATCAGCACGCAGCGCATAGCCATGATCGTGGCACCACTTAGCTCGAGCATCTTGATCATCAGTACCGCGAATGTTTGAGATAAGCACGGTCGGAATTTGTGCCGGCAATAGTTCATGAACACTGTTGTATCCAGCAGCAGCAATGGCACCATCAAATGCTGCGAGTACATCTGCGAGAGGGAAATAGCGCTGGATTTTGGTTTCTAGCCCGGCTGGAACAAGACTTCTGCCCTGTGCATCCTCGGGATTTTTTGTTAAGACAACTTGCAATCCTGGCCAAGCAAGTAATCCACTAAGTGCAGCATGCATCTTTTCATTCATATCAGTATCGCCTGTACCGAGCTGAACCAAAACTGCAGGACGACTGCTGTCGAGTCCTAAAATTTTGCGTGCATCATCACGAGAATGCGTACGAACTTTCGAGTAAAGGGATACAGGTGATGTCACGATTGCATCTTTGCGTTTGGAGGTTGGCCCGTTGTCATATGCGCGTGCGATATCACCTGGTTCGATGACTGCATCGACTAAGCGAGATTGAAATGGAAGAGCAAAGCGAAGAATGTTTTTCTGCCAAAGACCTCTGCGAA
>JBILJK010000135.1:0-2599 GCA_044377285.1 Candidatus Planktophila sp. | reverse complement strand
GAGTTGCAGCGATTCTTAAAAACTACGAATATGTCGCACAGGGCAAGACATTTGAGGAAGCATTCAAATTGGCTCATGGAATTGCGCTCAAGGATTTCTTTGAAGAGGTTAAGCCCTTCTTAGCAACGCAAGGATTTGTAATCCCTTGACCCACTATGCGGATGCCTAGGTTCTTGGCTCACCCCTAATTCCTGGTGATTTGTGGCTGGCAAGGGGAGAAATCACTGTTCAAATCCCATTTTTGTGGAACCTCTATTATCATTGCGGAATGCGAATTAAGAGAGTTCTTGCCAAGGGTGTCCTTATTGCCTTGGGTATTGCGCTGATTCCTAATTCTGCAGTTGCTACCGAAAATGTAACTCCTGGAAGTGCCTGCAAAGTTTTGAACCAAAAAATTGTTTCCCAGAATAAGACTTTTACCTGCATGAAGTCAGGAAAGAAACTGATGTGGAATAAGGGAGTCGTAGTTGTAAAGCCAGTACAAACTTCCACAACTGCTTCCACGCCTACATCTACAACTTCTTCAACGCTTACGGCCGCTCCAGCACCAACGGCTACACCAACACCAACTGCTGCATTACTGGAAGCAGAACCTGGACCAACCTGTTCAAGAAATAAAAACTCTCTAAAAAACTGCTAGAAGTCATCGACTGTTTTTCTTTTTCAGCTGAGCCTCAAAAAGAAACTAGCCGGCTATAATTTGAATCATGACGCAGAGCTCTAGGCGAGTTTTTCTAGTGCTTGCGGGCGCGCTGATGATTGGCGCAATTGTTCAAAGATCTGAGGTTTTGAGCAAAAAGGAATCTTTGCCCACACCAAAACCTACAGATCCGTTACCAACCCCAACGACGAGAAAAGCAATTGCATCGTCAACCCCGACACCCACGCAAACGCCGAGCGAGGAAACAACTTCACCAACACCGACGAATTCTCCAACCGATCCTGCTAGTCCTGAAGCCACACAAACCGCAGCAGTTGAAGGCGTGGTAATTGCAAAAAGTAGTGACTTAATTCTGCGTCAGACAAAAGTTTTTACCTTAAAGGATTCATTCGGTATTCCGACCAGTTATTCGCTCACACGTACGTCCCGCGGAGTTGTCGCTTTTGATACCAGGTGTACTCATTTAGGAGCACCGAGCATATTGAGTGAATCACTATTGCAATGTGAGGCACATGGATCAGTATTTGACCCAGAAAACGGGGAAGTAGTTCGAGGACCAGCAGTGGAACCGCTTAAGAGTTATCGCACAGTTGAAGTTAATGGCGAAATAAGAATCATTATTTCTTAATTTTGTATCCTGTTGGGCACTTCGGATTTGTTCCGGTAACTCTGATTGTCTTACCGTTCTTTACGCAAGTAATAGTCTTCTTCGCACTTTTTGCACTGGGAGAAGGGGACGCTACAGGGGTTTTTGAACTGCTCGGCGTAGGCGTAGGTGTTGGAGTCGGCGTTGGTGTTGGTGATTCACTTGCAACAACTGAGTTTGTAGGTGTTGGAGATGGGCTATCAGTTGCTACTGGCGCTGGTGTTGGCAATTGACTCCCGTCATACGTAACATTTCCAAGCCCGTTTCGAACTTTCATTGGAAAATTCTCTGGCAGTGGAGTTTCAGATAGATGCTTCATGACGGAAAGAACTTCTGGTCTGAAGTTTGGAAATACTTGTGATGCACCTTCTGCTGTAATGCCTGCGCGACGTGTGAGAATTTCAGATAACAAGCTTCGGTAATCTGCGGTTACAACTAAATCGCCATCTTTGAGTTGTTTATCATCTAGCCCAGGGAATTTTCCATGAATTTTTCCACCATTTACTCCACCACCTGCAACAAATGTACTTGAACCCCAGCCGTGGTCTGTTCCAGAAGACTGATTCTGGCTTACTCGTCTTCCAAATTCGGTAACAGTTACAACAGTTACTCGCGACCAAAGAACACCAAGATCTTCTCTAAAGGAAGAGATTGATCCAGCAAGATCTGCAAGATATGAAGTTAGCCAACCATCATCAAGGGTTCCCATGTTTGCGTGCATATCCCAGTCACCTTGAAATTCAATATCGACAGCGCGCACGCCGATACCTGCTTTTAATAATGCTGCAACATCTTTAAATCGTTGGCCTGTTCCTGTATTTGGATAGGTCACAATACTTTTCTGTGCACTAGCCAAGGAAATTTGATCTAAAGCTTGAATAGTTGACTTGGCTTGAGTTGCCCAAGTACTAGTCCATCGACCATGTGTTTCATCGATAAATCCAGCCAAGTCTTCTGCCTTGTATCCAAAAACAGTATCTAATTTAAAATTATTTATTGAATCCACATTAACTGGTGCAGCTTTACCGCCAATTAATTGTCGAGTGGTTGATCCAATTCCGACAGATTGCACCACAGAACCACTGCCAGCCACATCTAAGAAGCGTGCAATCCACCCACTTCGCTTATCTTTTTCACCATATGCGGCATAAGCCACATCTGAAATCTCATCAAAGTGACTTCGCGAATGTGTTGGTGCGCCAAGGGTGTTAACAATTGCAAGTTCTTTTGCTTCCCACAGAGGTAGAAATTTCTTGAGAGCAGGATGTAGGCCAAACTCTCGATCAAGAGGC
>JBILJK010000134.1:0-2614 GCA_044377285.1 Candidatus Planktophila sp. | reverse complement strand
CCTTGTCGCCCTGGTTACTGTGGTGCTTATTGCTTCTTTTGTGCCAGCTGCAACAGCGGCTAAACAACAAAATAACTGGTCAACGACCCAGAAGATTGTTTACGTTGGGTTAACGCCCAAAGACCAGCCAGATTTCTGGACCGCATACGAAGGAGAAACAACGACAGCGGTTACTGAGGGAGACATGCTTAGTTATGCCAAGAGCACCGTTGTCGATGCGATTGATTATTGGAAGAAAGCCTCCAATGGCAAAATGAAGTTCGGGGCCTCAAAATTTTTTATTGGCAAACCCGGCACAGCTGTAAAGCATTGCAATAGTAATGCCGATAGAAAGTCAGGAATGAAAATTGCAGGTCTAAAGACTATTCCAATCGGCACCCACTTGGTTACTGTCAATGTTAATGACTCATGTGGATACGCAGGACTTGGCGAGCAAGGAGGAAGCTCTCTAACCCTTAAGTCTTTTAGTACAACAACATTGATTCACGAGCTCGGCCATAACTTTAACTTTTACCACTCATCAACTATTTCCTGTCGCAATTCTGATTACACCAAGTTTAATTCAACAAATTGTTCGGTTGAAGAGTATGGAGACTTTAGAGATTTGATGGGTGATGACGATTGGTGTCCTGACGCAACTTTGAGCGCTACTCAACGAGCAACTACATTTTCCACACCGAAAGCGAAAGACATAAAAATTGGTGTTGATGCAACTGTTGATGAGTCAAAACTGACCAGCGACAATCTTGTTTACCAGTTTAATTACAAAGGAATCTGGTATTTCTTTGAGTACTACATTCCAGGGGAAGAACGCTGCATTGCATTCAAAAGCTTTCTCGATAAACCTCAAATTCAGTTAAGAATGGCTGGGCCTGCTTGGGCAAAAGCCAAAGGAAATGCCGTTGGTCCAATGTTGATTCTAAGACGGGATTCTGAACTTCCGACCAGTGTTGTAATTGTAGATCCCGATGCATTTCCCGTCCGATGGCTACTGACAGGTTTTGTTGAAGGCGAAAAATTTCAGCTACCGGGCGCACCATTTGTTCTCACCGTCAAAAGCACAGGCACAACAAGTGCGGTGTTTAGCTTGACCAAGATCTAGCAACCGAGCAAGTAGTTAATGTGTAAGGCGCGAAGATTATCGAGGCCGAGCGCTGGATTCCGAAGCAACAGCAAATGATCCTGACGCGATCTTGTGACGTAATGCGAAGTAGCCCAAGACCTGCAGGAAGATACTCAGAGTCATCGTAGGGATTCGGAAGCGGTGATCTCCAATAGTTCCTATGGATATCAGCCACGAGATCATCACAGGTATTGCACTGGCATAGGCGAGATTGGCATAGATGCCCTTCATCGACCTGAGCCAGAAGAAACCAATGAAGAAGAGTGAGATGCAGCCGATGACCCAGATGAAAGAAATTGCGCGACCAAATGATTTATAGACAAGATCATTACCAGATTGGCTGCCCGAAGAGATGTTTACGATCGGATTAACTTTCAACCATGGGTTACGCGCCATGGTTCCGTTAGCTAAAGGTCCAGACCATGGTGACCAGAAGAACCAACCTTTGTTAATGAAGAGGCGAATAGATTTTCCAGGGTTTGAGATGTACCACTTGAGAACGCACTTCACGAGATCGTTATCGGTGACAGCAGTTGCAGGTGGCGTTGGTTCGCATGGAACTTCAGGACCAGTACGTATGTACCCACCTTGCGTTTCATCACCAGCACCAATGCGCATTGTGACTCCAAGGTTTGTCGAAATTACCGCCTTATCAATTGATTGAATGTTGCGGTGAATCATGATGGCTGGTGCAAGTGCCATCACACCAATAACGCCAACAAGGATGAGAGCTTGTGCTTTTCGCCCATGAGTGATGAACGCCCATAACGCGGCAAGAACGACAGAGGTAAGTATCCAGCGTGGCTGCATAAAGGAAGCGAAAGCTAAAAAGAATCCTGCTGCAATCACTCGCAGAATAAACTGACGATCGTGATTGCTTTGGTGAGATTTCATGATGAGGCCAACAACCATCAACATGCAAGCGGCAATAGGGCTTTCATATCCAACTGCCAACGAACTCAATGAAAGTGTTGGATTAAATGCAAGTGCTAGACCTATGAGAAACATGTATGGCTGCAACTTTGTACCGCGAAGCTGCTTAACAAAGTAGTAGCTTGAATATGCGTAAAAGATTGATTGAGTAAACGTGATCAAAAAAATAATCTGGGCTAATGAAATCTTGGTAAGTAACCAAATCAGAATTGGATAACCAGCTGGCCAGAACGACAGAATGCTCTTATCGCTGAAGTAGCCCTGTTGAAGCATGCCATCAACGCCACTGAGGTAGTTCTCACCATCAGCACCGAGCCATCCACCAAGCACTGTCCCATCAGTACCTTTGATATTGGGCATGATGATCAACTTGATGAGAAATGCAAAGACAGGGATTGCAATTAGATAAAAGGAGACCTTATTTACAGAGGGTGCTTGCTTCTTCTGTGCGACCTTGGATTTACTGGCCATGAAATTTACCCCTTGTCGTCAGAGCCCAAGTATGAACGAGGTGCGTCTTTATCTGAGGAAGGCTCAACGACGCTTGCAATCCATGCG
>JBILJK010000133.1:0-2623 GCA_044377285.1 Candidatus Planktophila sp. | reverse complement strand
GGTGAGAGTGAACTTTCTTTTGACATACTGATTTACTCCTTAAGGGTTAAGCACAAGCTAGTTGTCGGATTACCGAGCCTCAAGCTTTCTGTGGGTTGTGGGTTGATAGATATGGGTCGAACAGGGGCAAATACTACGCCCCCAGATTACTCATTACATGCTTTATTCGCGTGTAATCCTCAAATCCATATGCTGAGAGATCCTTGCCATATCCCGAACGCTTGAAGCCGCCATGTGGCATTTCAGCAACGATCGGAATGTGGGTATTGATCCAAACGCAGCCAAAGTCAAAGGCCTTGGCCATGCGCATCGCAGTTCCGTGATTGGTGGTCCACACACTAGAAGCAAGGCCGTACTCCACGCCATTGGCCATCGCCACGGCTTGAGCCTCATCGGTGAATTTTTGAACAGTAATAACTGGGCCGAAGATCTCTTTCTGAATCAGCTCATCTGATTGATGTAATCCTGCAACAACTGTTGCTGGGAAGAAGAATCCTGGGCGATCAAGGGCGCTGCCACCCGTCATTACCTGGGCATGTGCTGGGACTCTAGACAAAAGATCTGTGATTCGTGCCAGTTGATTAACGTTGTTAACGGGGCCCAAGAAAACATCTTCATCGGCAGGTGCGCCTATAGCAACTTGCTTGGCCTGCTCGGTGATCAGAGCAACAAATTGATCATAAACAGATTCTTGAACAATCACACGAGTTGCCGCCGTGCAATCTTGACCAGCGTTGAAGTAACCAGCTATCGCAATTGCTTCAGCCGCTGCAGCTAAATCTGCATCTGCAAAAACAACAACTGGTGCTTTGCCACCGAGCTCTAAGTGCACACGCTTTAATTGTTTCGCAGCAGATTCTGCCACCTTGATTCCAGCGGCAACTGATCCAGTAATTGCAACCATGTCTGGGCGCTGGTGATTAACAAGCGTTGCACCCGTTTCGCGCTCACCACACACAACATTGAAAACACCTGCAGGTAAAAATTCCGCCATTAAATTGGCCATCCAAACAGTTGATGCAGGAGTTGTATCACTTGGCTTTAAAACAACAGTGTTACCAGCAGCAATTGCAGGTGCCCACTTCCAAACCGCCATCATCATTGGATAGTTCCATGGTGTTACCTGACCAATTACTCCAACCGGTTCGCGGCGGATCATTGATGTCATACCAGGCATGTATTCGCCTGCAGATTTTCCTTCAAGATTTCTAGCAGCACCTGCAAAGAACCGAATCTGATCAACCATGGGTGGAACTTCTTCGGATGTTGTCAGTGAAATTGGCTTACCTGTATTTTCGCATTCGATAGCAATAACTTCTTCAGCAC
This sequence comes from Candidatus Planktophila sp., assembly GCA_044377285.1. Classification (GTDB taxonomy): domain Bacteria; phylum Actinomycetota; class Actinomycetes; order Nanopelagicales; family Nanopelagicaceae; genus Planktophila. The sequence goes on along the minus strand of JBILJK010000133.1, from coordinate 1,297 downwards.
GTTCTTCGATCGCATCTGCAATCTTTAACAGTGCACGTTGGCGTTGGGATGGTGTTGAATCTCGCCAATCAGGAAATGCATCACTTGCCGCCTTGAATGCTGCATCAATATCTGCAGCATTTGAATTTGGGGCCGTGGCAAAAGGTTGCCCTGTCGCTGGATTTACAAGGGTTGTGGTTTCACCTGAAGTTGAATCTACAGACTTACCATTAACAAAGTTGCTGAGCTTTTTCATGTACCCGAGCCTAGCAATTCCACTGCAATCTAACTAGTAGGCGAGGTTTTTTCTGCTGCTGCCAACTGCCCACATGCACCATCAATTTCGCGGCCTCGGGTATCGCGCACGGTTACTGGAACACCATAGCTTTCTAGGATCCGAACAAACTCTGCTTCATCCTCGCGACGAGATGCGGTCCACTTTGATCCAGGAGTTGGGTTAAGTGGAATCAAATTAACGTGGGCATTACGGTTTTTTAGTAAGCGCCCCAACAAATCTGATCTCCAGGATTGATCATTGATATCCCGAATAAGTGCATATTCGATGGAATAACGACGGCCTGTTTTCTTTTCATATGCATCTGCTGCCGCCAGAACTTCTCGAATGTTGTAGCGGTTGTTAATTGGGACTAATGAATCACGGAGTTCATCATCTGGAGTGTGAAGTGAGACCGCCAATGTGCAGTTGATGCCCTCATCCATTAATTTTTCAATTCCATTAACAAGTCCAACTGTTGAAACGACAACAGAACGAGCTGATATACCTAAACCATCAGGATTTGCATCAGTTATGTTGCGCAGTGTGCGCACAACAGCGTTGTAGTTAGCTAATGGTTCGCCCATACCCATAAACACAATGTTTGAAAGACGAGTTGGCCCACCTGGTAATTCACCATTGGCACAGGCACGAGCTGCAGCAACAATCTGATCTGTAATTTCTGCAGCAGATAGGTTCCGAGTCAGGCCAGCTTGGCCTGTTGCGCAAAATGGACAGTTCATACCGCAACCTGCTTGTGAAGAGATACAGACAGTTACACGATCTGTATAACGCATCAAAACGCTTTCAACTAGAACTCCATCGTGAAGCTTCCATAAATCTTTTCTAGTCATGCCGTTATCAGTGGTTCGAGTTGTTACTAACTGAATCATTTGTGGTGTTAAAGCATCTGCAATTGATTGACGCTCTGCTGCGGGAATATCGGTCCACTCTTCAGGATTACTAGAAAGGTGACTGAAGTAATGAGTTGCTACTTGAGTAGCTCTGAAAGGTTCGAAACCAAGCTCTTTTGCAAAGGCTTTA
>JBILJK010000132.1:0-2656 GCA_044377285.1 Candidatus Planktophila sp. | reverse complement strand
TTGAATACACGTTTTCCGCCACTGATTTTGAAGTACACGGTCTGAATCAGCACCGACATAGTGATGATGACAAAGAGTCCACCAAGTGGAATTAGCAGTAGTTCCACGCGTAAAGTTGCTGCTAATCCAGCAATTGCGCCACCTAATGCCAAAGAACCAGTGTCGCCCATAAATATCTTTGCTGGTGCTGTATTCCACCAGAGAAATCCGGTGCAACCGCCAGCAAATGCAGCAGCCAAGACAGCTAAGTCCAAAGGATCTCGAACTGCATAACACCCAGCTGCAGGGTTTAGCGCACAGCTTTGTCCAAACTCCCACACACCAATTAATACAAAGGCCAAGAAAGTCATAATGGATGCACCAGTGGCTAATCCATCTAAGCCGTCAGATAAGTTCACACCGTTACTTGCAGACATCACCATGATGACAATCCAAACAATTGCCAATCCAGAGCCTAAGTAAATCGAAGTTTCGCGCACTCCTGACAAATACTGCGAAATAGGAGTTAAGGAATCAGAATCAACAAACTGCAGACCTAGATAGCCAAAAATCGCGGCAAAGATAGCTTGTCCTATTAACTTGAATCGACCAGGTAATCCGCGCGAATTTTGGCGAGAAACCTTTAGCCAGTCATCTAAGAAACCAATAAAACCTAGTGAAACAACTAATCCAATTACCAACATTGCCGAAACCGTTACTGGGTTACCTGTCACTAAGTGAGCAGTTAAATAACCAAGAATCGCTGCCAAAATAAAGATGATTCCACCCATGGTTGGGGTTCCATGCTTGATGTGGTGACTACTTGGACCATCATCACGAATGATTTGTCCATACCCTTTAGCTGCAAGAATGCGAATCAATACGCGAGTTCCAAATAGTGCAAATACCAGTGCGAAGGCGCCAGCAATAAGTATCTGTCTCAACTTTCAACTCCGCTCTTGTCTAACCACAAACTCTCTAGTTTTTGTGCGAGTACTTCAAAACCTTCAGAACGTGAAGCCTTTACTAGAACTACGTCTCCTGCAGAGAAGTAATCAGTCATAGATAGGCATTCATCAATGCTTGCGTAGTGATGGACAAGCATCTGACCCATTGGATTGCCATATTCAGGTGCACCAATAGCGACCAGATGATCGATACCTATCTCTTGGGCTAGGGTGCCAATTGCTTCATGCTGGGCAGCACTTGACTCGCCGAGTTCATGCATTTTTCCTACAAAAGCCCATGATTCCCCACCACGTTCTTGGGCAAATAGGACCAAAGAGCGCATCGCTGCCGACATTGAATCTGGATTAGCGTTGTATGAATCATTAATTATCAATAAACCAAATGCATCATGGAGCTCCATACGCCACTTGCTGGCATTTTCTGCGGTCGATAACGAGCTAGCAATAAGCTCGATAGGAAGTTGTAACGCTGTTCCAACTGCTGCGACAGCAAGTGCATTTGAAACCTGATGCTCCCCCACTAAGCGCATTCCAACCGCATCCCGACCTGCAGGAGTAACCAGATCAAAATGCGGACAGCCTTCGCGAATTTCAATATCTGCGGCACGAACTTCTTGGGTATTACCGAAAACAATTGTGCGCCCCGAATGAAGTGATGCCATCGCAGGTGTGTATTGATCATAGCTACCAAGTATTGCAATGCCATCTGCGCCTAATGATTGAACTAACTCTGACTTAGTTTCTGCAATCGCTTGAACTGAGCCAAATTCACCAAGGTGTGCGGTACCAACAACCAGAACAACTGCAATATCTGGTTGTGCGATTTCGCAAAGGCGAGCAATGTCTCCTTTGTGACGTGCGCCCATTTCAAGAATACAAAACTTTGTGCGTTCATCGCATTGCAGCAAGGTAATCGGTAAACCCAAATCATTGTTGAATGAGCCCGCAGGTGCCACGGTTGGTCCAGCAACACTGAGCAAATGAGCGAGTAAATCTTTTGTGCTTGTCTTTCCTTGGGACCCAGTAATTCCGATAACTGTTAAGCCAGTTAAACGCTTGCGCACAAAAGAAGCTAAAGCAGATAACGCGGCTAAAACATCATCAACAACAATGCAGGGTCCATCGATTCGGTGAGTTGTCAGTGAAAACATCGCACCTGCGCGGTAGGCATCGGCTGCAAAATCATGTCCATCTGCTTTTTCACCCTTGAGTGCTAAGAAGATGCAACCTGGGGTGGCTAAGCGCGAATCAAATACAGGTGCTTTAGAAACCAACAAATCTTTATCACAATGCAGTTCTCCGCCAACTAATAATGCAATCTCTCCTGCGGTTAAAGTAATCACTTTTTGTCCTCGATTGCTCGAGCAAGTTCTACGCGATCATCAAAGGGATGATTAACGCCTGCAATCTCCTGACCTTTTTCATGACCCTTTCCTAGGATTAGAACAAGATCGCCTTCTTGGGCTTCATTAACAGCGGTTTTTATTGCAGTTGATCGATCGACAATTACGGCACTTGGTTCGTGAATATCTAGACCTAATGTCATCTGAACTAAAATCTCTTCAGGTTTTTCCGAACGAGGGTTATCGCTGGTAAAGATTGCAACATCCGCGCCTTCGTGCAAAGCCTTTCCCATTAATGGCCGCTTTGATGTATCTCGATCTCCACCGCAACCAAGGACGGCAATTACGCGTCCATCCGTAATTTCA
>JBILJK010000148.1:0-2673 GCA_044377285.1 Candidatus Planktophila sp. | reverse complement strand
TGCATCGGGATCTTTTGGCCCAACAACTGCTGGTCGCATGGATTCATATGTTGATTACTTCCAGAAAAATGGTGGATCAATGGTGATGCTCGCAAAGGGCAATCGATCAAAGGCTGTTACCGATGCCTGCGCATCACATGGTGGTTTTTATCTGGGGTCAATCGGCGGACCAGCTGCGCGCCTTGCTCAAGATTGCATTAAAAAGGTTGAGGTCTTGGATTTTGAAGAGCTAGGAATGGAAGCTGTCTGGAAGATTGATGTTGTGGATTTTCCAGCTTTTATTGTTGTTGATGACAAAGGCAATGATTTCTTCGCCTCAACTAGCACGCCATTAACAATTGGCCTAAAGCCCGAAGTTTAAATTCGGTCTAGTAGTAGTTACTGCGCTTGTGCTTGGCCAAAGCCTTGCACGGTGTCTCATATCGAATAGTGATGTAGCGAAGACCCCAGCGAATTTGTGTAACTGGGTTTGTGCGCCAATCTGTTGAGACCACACTCATCTTGTTTGCAGGCAGAGCCTGAGGAATTCCATGTGCACCTGAACGCTTATTGCGGGCCTTGTAATTCCAGTTACTTTCCTGGGTCCACAGCGAGTTCAAGCATTGGTACTGTTTTTCGTTAAAGCCATACTCGTCGATCAAAATTGATTTTGCGACCTTCTTGGCTCCCATTGGTGTGCGGGCTAGTTCAACTTGGCGGCTAGCCGATGAAACCAAAGCTAGATCAGAGGAGAAGATGGCACCGGAAGCTGTTGCTGCCAGATCCTCTTCGGCAAACAATGTCGCCGTCACTGCAACCGGCTCGACGATTGAAGAAGTAGTAGTCGCCTCTAATTCGATCGAAGAAGGAACCGCGATCTCCAAAGCGCTAGCTGCAGGAAGGATGGTTGCTGCTAGAAGCAAGGAGGCGGTGACCCCCCAGATCGCTACTGACTTCTTTGATCTTTTAAAGATTGCTGTCTTCACGTTCTGTTCTCCTTCCTTTAATCTCTAACCCTTGGGCACTCACCCGCGGTTTCTTTCCATAGGCAATAAGCCTCAGTTGAGGCTTTATTACTTAAGGGGAATGGCTTCATCGTGGGGTAGTTGGGGCTCATCGGCAAATCAAAGCCCGCTAGAGTCGAAAACTCTCAGAAAATTGTTCACCTGTGGATAGGTAAAACCGCAGGTCAGATAGGGGAATGTCCGAAATGCCCCAAATGTGACTGTGACATTGTTTTAGTGGATCTTTAAGGCCTTTTGTACTTGCACTCTGCTGGATTTACAAACTAGTTGCCGACGGGGCCTTCCAGCAATTCGGTAACCAGGGCCGCGATCGGCGAGCGCTCGCTTCGGGTCAAGGTGACATGGGCAAAGAGCTCATGCCCCTTCAAGGTTTCAACGACTGCGACCACACCATCATGGCGGCCAACCCGAAGGTTGTCTCGCTGGGCAACATCGTGGGTCAAGATGACCCTGGATGCCTGGCCAATTCTGGACAGCACCGTCAGCAGTACGCCTCGTTCTAGGGACTGGGCTTCATCAACGATCACAAAAGAGTCATGAAGGGATCGACCACGGATATGGGTTAGTGGCAAAACCTCGATGAGGCCCCGGTCGATGATTTCATCAATCACCGGTTGGCTGACAAGAGCGCCCAAGGTATCGAAAACGGCTTGTGCCCATGGCGACATTTTTTCGCCTTCAGATCCTGGCAAGTATCCAAGCTCTTGGCCGCCCACTGGATACAAGGGGCGGAAGATAACTACCTTTTTATGAAGACGCTTTTCCATCACCGCTTCAAGTCCGGCGCACAATGCAAGGGCTGACTTTCCAGTTCCGGCGCGGCCACCTAGTGAAACGATCCCAATGGATTCATCCAAAAGAATATCTAATGCAATTCTCTGTTCGGCGCTTCGGCCATGTAATCCAAATGCTTGGCGATCACCACGAACCAACTTCAATCGTTTGTCGGCGGTGACTCGGGCTAGGGCGCTTCCCTTTTCAGAGTGCAGGACTACCCCAGTATGAACTGGAAGTTGGTGGGCAGATTCGTGATCTGCAAAATCGCTGGCATACAAATCATCGATCACACTATGGCCGACATTGACCTCTTCGATTCCGGTCCAACCGCTATTAGAAACTAGTTCGGCCAAATACTCCTGGGCTTCGACTCCAACAGATGAGGCCTTAACTCGAAGTGGCAGATCCTTAGTAACAAGGACTACATCTTTGCCATCTGACATGAGGTTTTTTGCTATCGCCAAGATTCGAGAATCATTGGTGCCATCGCGCAAGAAGCCATGAGGCAAAGTTGAAAGATCGGTGTGGTTCAGTTCGACCGACAAAGTGCCACCTTCAGGCGTGATTGTTAGCGCTTTATCCAAACGGCCATGGCTTACCCGTAAATCATCAAGTGCTCGAAGGGCGGCTCGGGCGAAGTAGCCCAGCTCTGGGTGGTCCCTTTTGGTTTCTAACTCACCGATAACTGCGATCGGAATTATGACTTCATGTTCGGCAAATCTGTACAACGCCCCGGGGTCTGCGAGCAAAACACTGGTATCTAAAACAAAGGTTTTCTTAGTTTTTTGACCTTTTGCAGCCAATGCTTACTCCTAGATTTAATTGTGGTCGTCGGGCGTGCTTCGGACAAATAAAAGGTAGAACCGAGCGGTAGGTTTTTTGTGCAGACACG
>JBILJK010000131.1:0-2678 GCA_044377285.1 Candidatus Planktophila sp. | reverse complement strand
GTTGACCGTATTGTTCCATGGGCATCTGCACGCAGCATCGGTAAGGGTTCAGAAAAGTTTGCAATCACAGCACGAGAAGCGAGCAAGCAATCTCGCAGATTTAGAATCCCTGAAGTTACAGAGATCGCAACAACCGCCCAGATTTGCGATGCAGTAAAAATTAGCGATCTGGCACTTGTTTTTCATGAAAGTGCAACAGCTAAATTATCTGATCAGGTTTCTTCACATAACGTTGAACATTTGTTAATCATCATCGGACCCGAAGGTGGTTTAACCGATGAGGAAATTGCAGCCTTTACCGATGCTGGTGCCAAGGTTGCACTAATGGGTCGTCCGATATTGCGTTCGGCTCACGCTGGTATTGCCGCGGTATCGGCAGTATCTGCGCTTTTGAAGGTATGGTAATTACGTGGCCCTAGATCCCAACTGTATTTTCTGCAAGATTATTGAGGGAGAAATCCCGGCTGACATCGTGTTGCGCAATGAAAACGTTGTCGCCTTCAATGATTTAAACCCCCAAGCACCAACACATGTTTTACTGATTCCAACCTTGCATACCGAAAACGCTGCAGGCATTGCACGCAATAGCGCGACCATCACCGCAGACCTTTTTTTAGCTGCTGATCAGATCGCCAAGGAACGCGGGCTAAACGGCTACCGAACTGTTTTTAACACCGGAGAAGAGGCAGGCCAAAGTGTTTTCCACGCTCATCTGCATCTCTTAGGTGGGCGCGCCATGGCATGGCCACCCGGTTAAAGATAGATTTACCCTTATATGGAGCGAACGCTGATCACCGTACCTAACGCCATTTCAATGGTTGCTGTTGTGGGTCCGCATGATGACAATCTACGAGTTATTGAAGCGGCATTCCCATCTGTAAATATCACAGTTCGCGGCAACGAAATTACTTTGCGCGGCCCTCATGTTGATTGCGCAAAACTAGAAAATTTGTTCAACGAGATGATGGTTGTTATTCGCAGCGGAAACATTCTTAATGTTGATGCGGTCAACCGTGCCATCGAAATGCTTGAGCACGAACCGGTTGATCACCCAGCAGAGGTTATGTCACTCAATATTGTTAGCAATCGTGGACGTACTATCCGCCCAAAGACTGCAAACCAGAAGCGTTATGTTGATGCGATCGAAGATCACACAATTACATTTGGTATTGGCCCTGCTGGTACCGGTAAGACATATCTTGCAATGGCCATGGCTGTTGCAGCTTTGCAAGCAAAGAAGATTAACAAAATCGTTTTAACTCGCCCTGCGGTTGAAGCTGGTGAAAGCCTAGGTTTCTTGCCGGGTACATTAAGCGAAAAGATCGATCCATATTTGCGACCATTATTTGATGCGCTACATGACATGATCGATATTGATTCAATCCCTCGTTTAATGCAATCAGGAATCATCGAAGTGGCGCCTTTGGCGTACATGCGCGGTCGAACCTTAAATGATGCTTTTATTATTTTGGATGAGGCACAAAACACCACACCTGAACAAATGAAGATGTTTTTAACTCGTCTGGGCTTTGGCTCAAAGATGGTTGTAACAGGCGATGTGACGCAGATCGATCTTCCTAATGGTCAGAACTCTGGTTTAAAGATTGTTAGGGATGTTTTAAAAGATATCGACGACATCGCATTTATGGAATTAACCGCTGAAGATGTTGTCCGCCATCGCCTAATTGGTGACATTGTTAAGGCATATGACATATTTGATGAGCAACGACAAGCATTGCGACAAATTCGCCAACAATGACAATTGAAGTAACAAACACTTCAGGGCAGTTAGTTCCGGCCACTGAAATAAACTCACTTCTCACTTTTGCCTTGTTAGAGCTGCAGCTGAACCCTGAGTGTGAAATTAGTGTTTCTTTTGTTGATGATGAATACATGACTGAACTTCACATCAAGTGGATGGATGAGCCAGGCACAACTGATGTTCTTTCATTTCCGATGGATATGCCTGAAACACCCGGGGAAGCCGTGACCCTTGGTGACATTGTTATCAGTCCAGTTGTTGCAGCACAGCAGGCAGCACAGCAAGGACATTCAATAGAGCATGAGATTTTTATTTTGACCACACATGGCTTATTGCACATACTTGGATACGACCATGCAGATAAGGCGGAAGAAAAAGTGATGTTTGACCTGCAAGAAAAAATCGTAAGAGATTGGCAGAAAGGTTTATGAGCCCCATGGCGATAATCAGCATCATTGTCCTGCTTATGTTCGCAGGATTTTTAGCTGCTTCAGAATCTGCATTGACTTCGATTTCACGTGTAGTCATTGAAGAGATTGAAGGTAAGCGTGGGACCGCTCTGTTGCGCAAATACACAGCGCAACCTGCAAGATACCTGAATGTAATTTTGCTTGTTCGTAAACTGTGTGAACTCACCGCCACGGTCTTGTTAGCTGTTATTTTGCTGCGTAATTATCCAAGCGCCCAGGCGATGGCACTAACTGTTGCGATCATGGTTGTTCTTTCATATGTAGTTGTTGGTGTTGGCCCACGTACATTAGGCAAGCAACAACCACACAAATATGCACGATACGGAATCATTGTTGCCTACGGTTTAGCTTTCTTGCTAGGCCCAGTTACAACACTTCTTATCGCAGTTGGAAATGCTTTGACTCCGGGTAAGGGGTTTAGGTCTGGGCCATTTACATCTGAAGCC
>JBILJK010000130.1:0-2711 GCA_044377285.1 Candidatus Planktophila sp. | reverse complement strand
CACGATCTGTATAACGCATCAAAACGCTTTCAACTAGAACTCCATCGTGAAGCTTCCATAAATCTTTTCTAGTCATGCCGTTATCAGTGGTTCGAGTTGTTACTAACTGAATCATTTGTGGTGTTAGAGCATCTGCAATTGATTGACGCTCGGCTGCAGGAATATCGGTCCACTCTTCTGGATTACTAGAAAGGTGACTGAAGTAATGAGTTGCTACTTGAGTAGCTCTGAAAGGTTCAAAACCAAGCTCTTTTGCAAAGGCTTTACGATCGGCAGGTGAGAAATCAGCTAAATGTTTAGGTGCTTTTTTACGTTGGACCGGTTCATCAAAAACCAGTTTTACTTCAGGAATCTGTCCGCTCACAAGAAATGCTTCACTAATTCAAGTGCCAACCACATGGCAGGTGCGGATAAAACAACGGAATCAAGGCGATCTAACATGCCCCCATGGCCTGGCAAAAGAGTTCCCATATCTTTAAGACTCATATCGCGCTTCATCGCACTTTCAATTAAATCACCACATGTTGCTGTAAAGACAATCATTAAGCCAACAATTATGCCAATCCACCAATCCATATCCATGATGTAGTGAAATGCAAGGCATCCACCGATTATTGTGAAGACAACAGAACCAGCTAAACCTTCCCATGTTTTCTTTGGGGAAATTGTTGGAACTAGCGGATGCTTTCCAAGCAGAACACCGACGATGTACCCAAAAGTGTCATTACATCCAACCAAAACCATAAATGTCATGACACGTTGAAAACCTGTGCTGGGTATTGCCAGCAGAATTAAAAAGCCAGCTAAAAATGGCAAATACAATAAGGAAAATGTTGTTGCAGTTGCTTTTGCTACAAATCCTTCTGGGCCTTGGATTAAGGCGCGAATAAGTAAAAGTGGGATTGCAATAGCTGTTGCAACAGCTAATCCCCCAACTCCACCGTTCCATGCTGCATAGGCCAAACCAATTGCAGCGACAGTCAGGGCATTAAATGAGATTGATATTGAGCGCGCAGCAAAAGCTCGCACAATTTCTCTCAATCCTAAAATCACAGCAACCGCAACTACGATTGCGAAAATTTCACGCTGATATGACAAGGTAAACCAAACAAGTCCAATCAATGACAAACCAACGCCAATAGATGGCAGCAGCTTTCGCCCTGCCTTCTTATTGATCGCTTCGTTTATCGAATGAAGATCAGACATAACTGAACCCCTTATACCTCGAGGAGTTCGACCTCCTTGTGCTTTAACAACTCATCAATTTTTGCAACGTGATCAGAAGTTACCTTTTCAAGTTCCTTTTCACCACGTGCTAAATCATCTTTTCCGATGTCGCCATCTTTTTCCATCTTTTCCATCGCTTCTTTTGCTGCGCGACGGATATTGCGCATTGAAATCTTCGAGTCTTCAGCTTTGCCCTTAACTACTTTGATGAAGTCCTTGCGACGCTCTTCAGTTAATTGCGGGAAATTAACTCGAATTACTACTCCGTCATTCCCAGGATTTACGCCTAAATCAGATTCGCGAATAGCCTTTTCAATAGCAGCCATCGCCCCTTTATCAAATGGGGAGATAAGTGCCATTCGTGCTTCTGGTACCTGAATCGAAGCAAGTTGTGACAAGGCGGTATAGGTGCCGTAGTAATCAACCATTACCTTGTTGAAAAGTGATGGATGAGCGCGACCCGTACGAATAGTGGCGAAGTCATCTTTTGCGACCTCAACCGCTTTATTCATCTTTGTTTCAGCCTCTTTAAGAGCGCTTGCTACATCTGCCATGGTCCTTGCTCCTCTTACTACTTCTAAATACAAACTTGCCGCTTATGCGACAAGAGTTCCAATAACTTCGCCACGTACAGCGCGTGCGATATTTCCGTTTTCCATTAAGTCAAAAATGACGATCGGCAACTTGTTTTCGCGGCACAATGCAAATGCTGCAGCATCTGCAACAGCTAATGACTTCGATAGAACTTCATCGTATGTGATTGTGTCGTACTTAGTTGCAGATGAATCTTTCTTTGGATCTGCACTATAGACACCATCAACACCGCTCTTTGCTAACAGAAGAGCTTCTGCTCCAATTTCAAGTGCGCGTTGTGCCGAAACTGTGTCAGTTGTAAAGAATGGCATTCCAGCGCCTGCGCCGAAAATAACTACGCGACCTTTTTCAAGGTGGCGAATCGCGCGCAATGGAATGTATGGCTCTGCAACCTGACCCATTGTGATTGCTGTTTGAACGCGCGTTTGAACGCCCTCTTTTTCTAGAAAATCCTGGAGTGCCAAGCAGTTCATTACTGTTCCGAGCATTCCCATGTAATCGGCGCGAGAGCGATCCATTCCGCGCTGTGAAAGTTCAGCTCCACGGAAGTAGTTTCCGCCACCAACAACTATCGCTACCTGCACGCCGCTGCGGGCCACATCTGCGATTTGTTTGGCAATATCTTGCACAACATCAGGATCAACACCGATGCCTTTAGCGCCACCAAAAACTTCTCCAGAAAGTTTAAGGAGCACTCTCCGATACGTACCTCTTGTACCGGGCATGAGTGCTCCTCAATCTTTTAAGTATTTGGCGTTAAGTTCTGGCTTCTTGACCTAAGTCTAAGCGATCCGACCTAGTCCTTATTGACCCACGCGGAAGCGATGGAAAGCCTTAACAGCTGTTCCTGCCTCATCGAGGATCTGCTTAACAGTCTTCTTTGCATCCTT
>JBILJK010000027.1:0-9472 GCA_044377285.1 Candidatus Planktophila sp. | reverse complement strand
CCGAGTACTACCTGGTTTGGTGTTACTTCAAGATTAACCATGGTTGATGTGGTTGTGAAACTCTGTGCCGGTAAACCAGTAAATGGAAGCGGTGGCTTAGCGATTTCTTTTGGGGCAACAAGTTTGATTGGATTATCTGCAGCTTGAGTAGGAGTGATGAATCCTAAGGACAGAATTAACACCGCTCCAACTCGTGCCACGCCATATCTTTTACGCATTTTCTCTCCGATCATTAAGTTAGTTGATTTCTACTTTGTGACAGTTGGTGCAGCAAACAAACTCAATTGAGAATTTGCAGTGAAGTTTGAAGACCAAATCCCGGTTGCGCCTCTTAATGGGATTGATAATTTAACGGTGCGGTAGTAACTAACGCGCTCGTACACTGTGCGACCATTTACGTCCAGTACACGCTTTCCGTTTTCTAATTTAGGTGTCAACTTTGTTGAAAGCACCTTCATTGTGCTTGAGTCCTTCGCGACCAAAGTCACCTTGTAATTAATGACTCCGATAGTGCTGTATAAAGGTGCTGCGCCAGTCTTTAGAACAGCTGTCCAAAAAGCGACACCACTGTGGTTTCCATAGGACATTGGGACTGGATCTTTAATGCCAGCAACTTCAATAAAAGCTTTTGAAGTGTTGGAAGAATCCATCACGGCTCCACCCTGATCAGCATTATTTGCATAGACTCGAAAGACGATTGTTTGGCCGACCATGAACTCATTCATAATGGCGCAACCGTTGAAACGTGGGGCTAGTGCGCCAGTTGAACCTGATGCTAAAACTGTGTCCACATAGATGTGAATTGGTGAAACGATTCCTTGAACTGGAACACCGATTTTTACATTTAAGTTGTTGCTAACAGCGGGTGCAAAATTTGTCACATCAGTGGGGGTGAATGCACCAGTAATAACCGTTGTGCCAGATGCGGCTGGGATCCATGAACATTTAGCAACAAATGGGGCAACCGAAGTTGTTGGTACCGCTTCACAGCCTGTTACGACTTTCCCGTTAACAGTAAATGCGACTACGCCAACAGTACTAGCCGTTCCGTTGATAACGATTGGGCCTAGGTCAAATACTCCGTTGCCACCTGACACGATTAATGTTGATGCAGCCGGTGCCGCGTAAGCAGCTCCGCTAGTTACTGCGCCACCAGCAACTGCCAGTGCGATAACCGCTATTCCTGAAATTACCTTTTTCATTACAACTCCTTCATTTGTTGGTACGGGATTCCTAATTATTTGGTCTTGATATTTCCGGTTACATCCATAGTGAAAGCCGCTGTTTCCTTGGCTCCACCTTTAACACTGAAAACTCCTGAAACTTTGAGAGTTCCTGTTGCTCCTGCGTACTTGCCAGTTCCGCCAGTTATTTGCGCGTTACCAGTGATTTTGATTGTTGTTGGGGCTGATTCATCTTCTGCGCAACCTTTTGCGGATGTATCAAATGAAACGTTAAGTGTGTTTCCACCACCGCCTATTGATCCCTTTGCATCAAATGAGTCACACAGACCCGCCGGTGCTGCTGCTGCAGTTCCAGACAAATCTGTTAGCCCAAGAACATTTCCAGTTCCTTTTCCAGTTACAGAAGTAACCTGCAAGTAAGTGTCTCCCCATACGATTGCGAGATTTCCCTTATAGGTACCGCTGAATGCAACTGTTGCCGGTGCTGCCGGTGTTGTTGCTTTAGTTGTGGCCGTTGGCTTAGTTGTTGGTTTAGTAGTTGAATAACCAGTGGGACACTTTGGCTTTGCGGCAGTTACTTTCTTAACTATCGTGCCTTTGTAGCAGGTAATAGTCTTATTGGTCGCATTAGCTGGTGCACCGTTTACTAACACAAATGCCGTTGCTATAACAAGAACTAGCGCCTTAGTTTTTCTTGAGTAACTCTTTTTCATGATATGTCCCCACTCTCCCTGAGTTTTGCTGTTCTTACAGGAGAAAGAGTTCCACTTCTGGAAATCTATTTGAGAGTTTTTGCGAGGGCTACCTCTTGGCTAGTTATTAAGTAGGTCACCACATGTATTTCATATTACATTTTTGCGCTACTTTTGCATGTCAGATTAATGCGTGAGAGTTAGCCCCTGCACGCAGATTTGACTTAACAAAAGCCCTCTTTGGCTCTTACGGGAATAACTTAAGCTGAAATAACGCCCGTTGCCAAAAGAACTAAAATCGTAGAACCTAAAATTATGCGATAGATAATGAAGGGCATAAAGCTTTTTGTTGAGACAAACTTTAGAAGCCAGGCAATAACTAAGTAACCAATGACAAATGCCACTGCTGTCGCTGCAAAGGTTTCTGGAATCGAAAACACGTTAGGTGCAGCATCTGTAGAAAATGCATTCTTTAACTGATACAGACCGCTTCCGAATACTGCAGGTATGGCCAACAAGAACGAGTAACGAAGAGCTGCTTCGCGCGAATATCCCAAGAAGCGACCCATAGCAATTGTTGCACCAGAGCGTGATACTCCTGGCATTAATGCGAGCGCTTGTGCTGCGCCATATAGAAGCCCGTGTTTAGTGCTTAGCTGTTCAAGAGATCTTTCACTCTTTCCATACTTATCTGCAATACCAAGAATCACACCAAAGATGATCATTACCGATGCAATGAGCCACAATGAGCGAAGATCATTTGTAATGATGTCTCTGCCGAAATATCCAAGTACAACAATGGGCACGCTGCCGATAATGATCAGCCAACCCATTCGAGCTTGACCTTTTTGTTCAGTAGTTAACTCTGCGCGCCGAACAACGTGCTTGAACCAGGAAACAACAATTGCCTTGATGTCGTTGCGAAAATAAATAAGCACAGCAAGTTCTGTGCCGATTTGAGTTATTGCAGTAAAGCGAGCACCGGGATCTTGAGCCTTGTTCATAAACTCACCCACGATGCGAATATGGGCACTCGATGAAATAGGTAAGAACTCTGTGAGGCCTTGGACGAGGCCAAGAATTAACGCTTCAAGCACGTACCGCCTCCATCACCATGAGTAAGCCCCAATAGTAACTAGTAACGAGAACCTACTACTCCTTTTTGAAAGAAAAATGATTCTATATATTTAACCTATGACCGCCAGCCTTGCTTTAGCTGACCTAAAAGCCTTTACTAAAAAGGGCAGGGTCAGCGACCTTGCGCGCTTCTATAAGACTGGACCCGGCGAATATGCAGAGGGTGATCTTTTCCTTGGCGGAACAGTCCCCCAAACAAGATCGGTTGCCAAGAAGCATCAAAAATTAGATTTAAAGGAAGTAGACAGGCTTTTCCAATCACCGTTTCATGAAGCACGCTTGTGTGCGGCAATAATTCTTAATCACCAATTTGCTAAAGCAAAAACTTTACAGGAGCGTAAGAAGTTATTCGATTTCTATATGAAGCAAGTGCGAGCAGAACGAGTAAATAATTGGGACATTGTTGATGTATCTGCTCCTTGGATGGGTGTCTATTTATTGGAAGTTAAAGATCCAATGCCACTGTTAATCAAACTGTCTAAATCTAAGTCTTTATGGCAACGTCGCATTTCAATGATTTTAACTTTTGCCTTAATACGTGCAGGAGATTTAGAGCCAACAATCATCATTGCACAAGCACTTCTGAAGGATGATCACGATTTGATTCACAAGGCTGTGGGCTGGATGCTTCGCGAAACCGGCAAGCGCGATGTAATGTTATTGCGAAGATTCTTAAGTGACCACGCACATGAGATGCCACGGACAATGCTCAGATATGCGATCGAAAAGCTGCCAGAGCGTGAACGCAAAAAATGGTTACTAGAAAGCAAATCCTAGGAAATATCGACAAGTCATTGTAAAATTCTGACAAATGCATGAATATGAGAAAGAAGTACAAGAGCGTTGGGGTAAGACCGACGCCTACAAGCAATCCCAGGCAAAGTCTTCTAAGTATTCAAAAGAAGATTTTCACGCAGCCAAGGTAGATCAAGAGGCAGCGACAGAATTGTTTGTGTATGCCTTTGGCAACTCCTTACCTGTTGATTCTGATAAGACAAGAGCGGCGGTTGTTGCCCATCGCGAAGCCATTACAAAGTGGTTTTACGACTGCTCTATTGAGATGCAAAAGAATCTAGCGGTTATGTATGTCGAAGATCCACGATTTAAGGAGTACTACGACGGACGGGTTAGAGGCCTAGCCCAATATGTTCATGATGCAATTCAAGCTCAATAACTAAGAAGCTCTCCAGCAATACCAAGCAACAACACTTCTCATCCCAATAAATTGATCTCCTAATTCCTGCAACACTTTAGGTTTAATGGGTTCAGTATTTCCGTGCAAATTATCCCAGCCTCGCCGCACTGCTAAGTCATCAACTGGCCAAACATCTAAACGTCCAAGATGAAAAATTAAGAACATTTCGACTGTCCATCGGCCAATGCCAAACAACGGTACTAGCTCTTGAATAATCTCTCCGTCAGACATCTTCGCAAATTTTCTAAAGTTGATCTCCCCAGATAATGCAGCAGATGTCAGCTCACTAATTGTGCGCACCTTTGCACCGGTTAGCCCAACAGATTGCAACTGCTTGGAAGAAAGTGCCCCAACCCTTTCGGCGGTTATGGATCCTGCGCACTTGATTTCCAGTCGCCCAGTAATTGTTTTTGCCGCTGCAGTACTTACCTGCTGAGCAATGACCGCTCGAATCAATGATTGATACTGAGAAAGCTTTGGTTGAACTAATCCGAATGTGCAGGGTTCTAGATTCTTAATTGCAGAGGTAAACTCCGGATCAACCTTTGAAATCTTTCTCTTAATTGCTGCCAACTCTTTGGCACGTTGTGCGTCCATTCTTAGTGCATTGGGCGTAGTTCTACTTTTCTATTACATGCCTTTGATGCCGAATACGCCAACCTTTCAGCTACTTCGGCGCTTTCAGCTTCGATTATCCACAAACCACTGAAATTCTCTTTAGCCTCAAACAAAGGTTTGCCGGTACTTACGTTTGCATCATTACGGTTATCAATCACAGTTGCAGTCTCTGGTGGTTGCAGACCCCAGGCAAATATCCACTGACCATTTGTTCGCAGAGCATCATTGAACTTATCGATTTCGACCATCTCAGCAGCGGTGCCAGGGCCCTGGAGGTCATCAATAACTGAGATAACAAACTTCATTGGAATAGCATAAAAGAATTAGCCATAGGAAGGACCTGTAGACACTTTCCTTAATGCAGGATTTGAATTAGGGTTCTGGGGTGAATAAAAACGTTGACGCAGATTTTCTAGCCCTTCCGCTAACAACTGTTAGTGATGCCGCAATAAGTACAGCTAAAGATGCTGGTGCTTCCCATGTTGATGTTCGAATTGAGCACACACGCACGGGATTGCTCTCTTTGCGTGATGCCCGTCCAGAAACCCAAAGTGATGAATCGATCGCTGGAGTTGGCGTGCGCGTCATTGTTGACGGCGCATGGGGCTTTGCTTCATCTCCTGAGATTTCTGTCGATGTCGCGAAAAAACTTGCACTTACAGCGGTTGCCATGGCAAAAACATCAAAGCCATTATCAACAGAGTTAGTTTCACTGGTAACCGAACCGGTCTATGCAAACCAAACATGGGTCTCAGAATATGAAATTGATCCATTTTCAGTGTCAGATTCAGAGAAGAAAGATCGCCTAGCTGATTTGAGTAATCGTTTGCTGAAAAGTGCTGGTGTTAATCACACATCAGCACAAACTATGTTTGTTAAGGAACAAAAGCATTACGCCGATTCATATGGCACCAGTACCACACAGCAGCGCGTTCGCTTACAGACTCAGATTGAAGCGATTTCGATTGGGGCTCACGGTTTTGAAGCTATGCGCACATTGGCCCAACCTGCTGGTTTTGGCTGGGAGTGGATGGGCAATAAGCACTGGGATTGGGATGGCGAAATTGCAGAACTGCCATCTTTATTGGCTGAAAAGGTTGCTGCACCATCGGTTGAACCTGGTCGCTATGACGTATTAGTTCACCCTTCTAATTTGTGGCTAACTATTCATGAATCAATTGGCCATGCAACTGAATTAGATCGTGCCATTGGTTATGAAGCAAACTATGCCGGAACTTCTTTTGCAACGCCGGATAAGTTAAATACCCTTCAATATGGTTCGAAATTGATGAATGTGACCGGAGATCGCAACACATCTCACGGCTTAAGTACTGTTGGTTTCGATGATGAAGGTGTTGCAGCTCAGCGTTGGGACATCATTAAAGATGGTCTTCTAGTGGGTTATCAACTAGATCGCCGCATTGCTGCCCGCGTTAACCGTGATCGAAGCAATGGTTGTGCATTTGCAGATTCACCCGCACACGTTCCGATTCAACGCATGCCAAATGTTTCGCTGCAACCAAACCCAGCTGGTCCAACTTATGACGAGATGGTTGCTTCAATGGAAGATGGAATAATTATTAAGGGCGATAAGTCTTGGTCCATTGATATGCAGCGTTATAACTTCCAATTTACTGGGCAACAGTTCCACCGTGTTAAGAACGGCAAGATCGTTGGCCAATTAAAAGACGTTGCATACCAAGCAACTACGACTGACTTCTGGGGATCCATGAAGGTTGTTGGCGGACCTTCTACCTATGTTCTAGGCGGTGCATTTAACTGCGGTAAAGCTCAACCAGGCCAGATTGCAGCGGTAAGTCATGGCTGCCCTGCGGCAATCTTTGACAAGGTAAATATTCTCAACACTGTTGCGGAGGCTGGAAAATGATTTCTGCTCAAGATCTGATTGAAAAGATTACAACTGCTGCAACTTGTGATGATTGCATTGTTGTAGTCAAAGATAAGACTCAAGCAAATCTTCGGTGGGCTGGTAGCTCACTAACAACTAACGGTGTTATTCAAGAACGTAGCGTTACGATCGTTGCTTTTGTTGCAGTCAATGGTGGAATGGCATCAGGCGGTGTAACTCTGACAGACATTTCACTTGCTGACATTCCAGCACTGCTAGAAGAAGCAATCGCTGCAGCAAAAGCTGCAGGTCCAGCTGATGACTACTCCCCTCTTGCTACTAATGTTTCTATCGGTAATTGGTCAGCAGAGCATGTTCCAACTGGTCCAGAAGTATTTTCCACATTTGCTCCAGCGCTTGGCGACATGTTTTCCCGCTCTGTCACTGACAAAATTGAGCTCTTTGGATACTCCGAACACACAAATGAAACAACATGGGTTGGATCAAAGGGTGGCTTGCGTTTGCGTAAGGACTCACCAGTTGGTCGGGTAGAAATGACTGGAAAGTCTCATGATCGATCACGTTCTACTTGGGCTGGGGTTGAAACTCGTGACTTCACTGACGTTTCTGTTGCAGACATTGATGGACAAATTCGCCAACGTTTACAGTGGCAAGGAACCAAAGTAGATCTTCCTGCAGGACGCTACGACACCATCTTGCCTTCAGGCTCTGTGGCAGATCTGTTCACATACATGATGTGGGTATCAACAGCTCGTGATGCGCATGAAGGTCAATCAGTATTTTCGAAAAAGGGTGGCGGAACTCGCATTGGCGAAAAACTGTCCAATGTTTCCTTGCAGTTCTTTAGCGATCCTGATTTCAAGCAACTTCCTGCAGCTAACTTTGTGGCAACCGCAGTTAGTTCACCGTTCTCATCAGTATTTGATAATGGTCAACCCATCAAGCGTGTTGATTGGCTTAAGGACGGCGTTCTGCAATCTCTGATTCAAACCCGTGCATCTGCAAAGCTAACTAACTTAGATTTCACACCATTAGGTGAAAACCTTGTGATGAGTGTTGATGGAGCAAGCGGTTCACTTGAAGATCTAGTCAAGAAAGTTGATAACGGATTGCTGCTAACAACCTTCTGGTACATCCGCATGGTTGATCCAAACTCACTACTACTTACCGGCTTAACTCGTGATGGTGTTTATCACGTTAAGGGCGGCGAAGTTGTTGGAGCGACTAATAACTTCCGTTGGAATGATTCTCCCGTTTCTGCTCTTTCTCGCATTGCACATGCTGGTGCAACTGAATGGACGCAGCCACGTGAATGGGCTGGCGATATGTCTAACATGGCTATTCCGCCACTGGTAATTAAAGATTTCAATATGTCGACCGTTAGCCCAGGAAATTAAAGCTAACTAGTCGAATAAACCAGGATTCACCGATGAATTTGGCGATTAAGGATTAAGAACTGAAGATGAAAAGAATATTTCTAGTATTGGTTGGCGTGCTCTTGTTGTCAGGCTGTGCTGCATCTCCGCAAGCAAACTCTAAATACAGCGCAGATGACATTACCTTTGCCGAGCAGATGATCCCTCATCACGAACAAGCCATCGAAATGTCTGAAATAGCTCTGCTCAACACCACCAACCCTGAACTCTTACAACTTGCTCAGGAGATCAAAGATGCACAATCCCCCGAAATCGAAATAATGAAGAGCTGGGATGGAGTTAAAGAATCAACTCATTCTGGTCATTTGATGGATGGAATGTTAAGTGAAGGCGAAATATCTGATCTTCGTGACGCCAAAGGAAATAAATTCGATCTACTTTTCCTCAAAGGAATGATCAAGCATCATGAGGGCGCTATTGCGATGGCTCAAGTGGTTATGAATTCGAAAAATAAGGCTGTTGCTGATCTGGCTGCTTCAATCATTAATGTTCAAGAATTAGAAATATCCACAATAAAAGAGTTACTACTTAAGTAGCTAAATATAAAGAAGAGTCGCCCTATAAGCCGAAAGAATTGGAAAAGGCCCCGATCTCTCGAGGCCCTCCCATGCAAAGCTGATACAACTCTTTTGACCATTACCAATAGATCGAGCTGAAACAGTCAAGACTGTGGTGGAGGCGACGGGATTTGAACCCGCTCCGCTTGTTTGGTAAACCAACAGGCTGCCAATTACAACACGCCCCCAACACGGGAGCGAAGTTACGCAGTACTGATTAGTCGTTATCAAAGCGAACAAGAATCTGTGGATAAACTGTATTGGAAAGCAAAAGGGAGTCGGCATGCTGCCAACTCCCAATTACTACCAAACAAGCGAACTTTAGTATCTCATAAAAAAGTAAAAAGGACTGAGTGATTCACCAAGTCCCGATTACTACCAATCCATCGTGAGAAAAGTATGCCGCAAAAACGAAGTTACTCGCAGTAACTATTTTGTGAAGAAGAGTCGCCCTATAAGCCGGAGACGACATTGTTGTGCGTGGAGCTACGCTCAAAAATATGAATTGCCCTCACTATTGCCCCCAAAGAATTACAAGGTTAGGTTGTTTCCGTTCTCGCAAAACATAATTGCTAGCGAGATCTAGTCATAGAACTCATAAGTGATTCAAGAGGTCCCTGGTCGAACTTTTTTAGCCACTGTGCTGCAAGGTAGGCAAGAAGTAGCCAAATCGCGAATGCAAGTACAAATACCTGCCAAGTTTGCAGATCCTGGAATAAGCCAAAACCCCAAGGGCTAAAGATGAGGGAAGTGATTACTGATTGCGAGATATAGATCGTCAAC
>JBILJK010000129.1:0-2726 GCA_044377285.1 Candidatus Planktophila sp. | reverse complement strand
CCATTAAGAATGTAAGTGTGCAGCGATCTACACCTGCTGCAGGCTCAATAACAAATGGCGTCCAGCGCTCTCCCTTTTCCTGATCAAAGTAAGAAAGATCCTTACCCGATGCTGCCGAGTGCGCCTTCAAGTCAAAGTCGGTGCGGTTTGCAATACCTTCAAGCTCGCCCCATTCAGTGCCAGCAAATTCAAATTTGTATTCGATATCTGCTGTGCGCTTTGAATAGTGCGACAACTTCTCTTTCGGATGATCGTAAACACGAAGGCGATCTGGGTTAATACCAAGGTCTACGTACCAAGCCATGCGTGTATCAATCCAGTACTGGTGCCATTCTTCATCACTTCCTGGAACAACGAAGAACTCCATCTCCATCTGCTCGAATTCACGAGTACGGAAAATAAAGTTTCCAGGTGTAATTTCATTGCGGAAAGATTTACCGATTTGGCCAATACCAAATGGTGGCTTTTTGCGTGATGTTGTCATTACCTGATCAAAGTTAATAAAAATTCCCTGCGCTGTCTCCGGACGCAAATACGCAAGCCCGGATTCATCTTCAACTGGCCCAAGAAATGTTTTGAGCAATCCGCTGAACTGCTTTGGAACTGTGAACTGTCCCTTGTTTCCACAAGCTGGGCAGTTAATATCAGTTAAAGATTCTGGCCTCTTCTTATGCTTAGCTTCATAAGCTTCTTCAAGGTGATCGGCGCGGTAGCGCTTATGGCACGAGGTGCACTCAGTTAGTGGATCACTAAATGTTGCAACGTGTCCTGATGCTTCCCATACTTCTTTTGCCAGGATCACACATGAATCAAGGCCAACAACATCTTCGCGGCCCATGACCATGGACTTCCACCATTGGCGCTTAACATTATTTTTTAGCTCGACACCCAATGGACCGTAATCCCATGATGCGCGAAGTCCACCGTAAATTTCAGATGATGGATATACAAACCCACGACGTTTTGCTAGTCCTACAATATTTTCTAAACGGTCCGTTGCCACAATAATCTCCATCCGGCTGGCTGTCGGCGGTCAGCAACTACTGTTACTTCCGTACGATAATTTTACTCTGAGTAAGACCGTTCATATGCACCAGGCTCGTCAATTGCTTGCGCCAAGATCGGAATTGCATTCATTTTCACATCGTTATTACTCAACGCTCTTCGATATGAGCCCACATTCTCCCAATGAGTCACCAGTGACCACAGTGTTACCTCATCAAGGTTTTGCCCGAACTCACCGTTGACATATCCCTTGCACTTAGAAAACGCCTCAAGTGCTGAGCTCAGTTGTGCCTCAAATTGGGTGGCATTGGCCAAGGGAACTGTAAATCGAGCTATAGCAAGCATGGGTTGAGCGTAGTGGGATGAATTATGGAAATGATAATCATTTCCATTTTGTGATACTGTCCAGACATGAACATAGCCATCATCCTCGCAGCACTAACCGCTCTCTCAACTTTTGCAGGCGGGGCTTTAGCCCTGAAGGCAAAGGATCGCCTTCATCTTGTCCTCGGATTATCGGCAGGGCTACTTCTAGGACTCGTTGCTTTTGATCTTTTGCCAGAGGTATTTGAACTTGGAACCCAAGAATTTCTTCATGCACCAGTTGTTTCAATCGCGTTAATCGCTGGGTTTTTACTTCTTCACTTTTACGAACACATCTTTGGTTCACATGAGCCAGCCGAATCTGATTACGGCCACGATCATGAACACTCACATAACTTCGCAGGAGCGTTTGGTGCGATCGCTATGGGTGGCCATGTATTTCTAGATGGTCTGGCTCTTGGCGTCGCATTTAAAGTCAGTTCGGATTTAGGTCTTGTTGTGTTTATAGCTCTGCTTGTTCACGCATTTAGTGATGGCCTTAACACTGTTTCCTTCATGATCAAATCAGGTCTTTGGGGAAAAAAGAGTATTGGCTTGCTTGGTATAGATGCATTGGCTCGAGTAAGCGGCGCCGCTCTTGGTACCACTCTTGTCTTAAGCGATAATGTGATTGCTATTTACCTAGCAGCGTTCTCCGGAATTGTAATTTATCTTGCGACTTCTCACATCTTGCCTGAAGCACACTCGCGCCACTCTTCACGACTAACAATGGTTGCAACAATTGCAGGTGTGTTAATCATGTGGGGTTTGGTTTCCTATCTTCACTCCGGTGATGCACATGCGCATGGAACTGGTCAAGAAATACACCATGAAGATAAACATCCAGAAGATGATCATGCTGAGGGCGAGCATGCAGAAGATGATCACGCCCACGAAGAGAATGAATAAGTCCGATCTCAAATTGATTGCAGTTCTTGAGCGAACTGGTGGCTTTGCAAGTGCTCAAGAACTGCATCAAATCCTGCGCAGAGAGGGCGATGGAATCGGCCTTACAACGGTTTATCGTGCGCTTCAATCTTTAGTAGATGACAAGATTGTGGATCTTTTGCGCCGCGAAGATGGAGAAGCTGTTTATCGTCTTTGCGGTGACACCCATCATCACCACTTAGTGTGTAAGAGTTGCGGCGACACCGTTGAAATTGAGGGCGGCGCAATAGAAAAGTGGGCCAAGACAATGGCTGAAGAGTTTGGTTTCCGCGAGGTTGGGCACACAGCAGAGATCTTCGGAATCTGTTCAAAGTGTTAACTAATGGGCGACTTTAGAGGAATTCCAACCTGCGCATGCCCTGCATGCGGCTCGCATCTCTTAGAAATAACTGCGTCGTTTAGTCCAGATA
>JBILJK010000128.1:0-2768 GCA_044377285.1 Candidatus Planktophila sp. | reverse complement strand
TCGTGAATCACTAAATGCTTGAGCTACATCTGATCGCAAAGGCAAGCCAGCCAAGAGCGCACCCTCAAATTTTCCAGAATCAACAGAGTGCGCGACCGCTAAATGCTCTGTAAAGGCTGATCCAAGACGATTTGCCCAACCAGGCTTTGCATTTGCTTCGTGAATAACTATTGGAACTTTAGAGATCTTCGCCGCAATATATGCCGGTGCGCTTACATATCCCCCGAAGCCAATAACAACATCAGCATTTTTAATTGCTTTTCTTGATTCATAAATGGATGCGAGTAAATCAAATGGAATGTTCAACCATGAAATAGATGGCCTACGTGAAATCCGAACGCGTGGTATCAGGTGCAATTCAAACTGCGCAGCCGGTACCAATGTATTTTCAAGACCAGAGCTTGTTCCTAGAAAAATTAGTCGATCATGTGGATGAGAGATTTTCCATTGACGGGCAACAGCTAAGGCAGGTTCAACATGGCCAGCTGTCCCGCCACCTGCCAGAATTACCGTAGCCATTTAATACCTGTTTCTCGTAACGCTTTATAGATTACTGGATCCCTGCGAGCAGCACCCAACATAAATCCAATTCCCAAATACGTGGCAATAAGAGCTGAACCCCCATAGGAGACAAGGGGCAAAGTTACGCCAACAACTGGTAGCACGCTGATAGCTGAGCCAACATTTAGAATAGTTTGAATTGCAACCCAGCATCCAAATCCAGAGGCAACATACCTAACCATCGGATCATGTGCTCGCAGAGCTATTTTGAAAATAGAAAAGATCAAAACACTGAGCAATAACAGAGTTGCAATTGTTCCGAATAATCCAAGTTCTTCGCCAATGACAGCAAAGATAAAGTCTGTGTGCGCTTCGGCGAGATTGCCCCACTTTTGACGACTTGCACCTAAGCCCACACCAAAAAATCCACCACTAGCAAGGCCTAACAAACTGTGAGCCGGTTGCCATCCATATAACTTGTATTGATCTTCAGCAAAAGGATTGAGGAAAACCATAAAGCGTTGAACACGGTATGGCGAAGCCAAGATCGCAGCTGTTAAGCCAACTAGCCCAACACTGAGTGCAATTCCAAAAATGCCGAGACGCAACCCTGATACCCATAACAATCCAGCCAAAATACAAGCGAAAATTGACGCTGTTCCTAGATCGCTTCCTGCCATTACCAAAATTATGCATAGCGCAAAAGCTGGTGCTATTTGCTTGAGGACTACCGTGTGTTCCACCCCAGTGCGTTCTTGTTTAGCAAGCATGAATCCAGCCCACAAAATCATAAGAAACTTTGCTACTTCACTTGGTTGGACATCTACAAATCCCAAGCTAATCCAGTTGTGATTGCCGTTAACACTCTTACCTATTAGCTGCACAAGCACTAGCAGGCCAACTGAAACAATAAATCCAAAGCGAGCTACAACTTTCCACTGCGCCAATGAAAAACGGGAAAAAACCCAAGCCATTGGAATCGATAGAACTAAGAAGATGAATTGTCGCAATACAACTGCATAGGAACTGCCTTTAGCATCTAGCGAATAAATTGATGATGCCGAAAAAACCATGATCAGCCCAAGAAGACTTAACCCTAGGGTGCTACCAAGTAGCATGTAGTAAAGATTGACTGGCTTTGTAAAAAAGGTTTCGTGCTGCAGATTACTCATGAGCCATGACCTTGCGTACTGCAGCGGCGAAGCGATCTCCACGATCTGCATATGAAATAAATTGATCCATAGATGCACATGCTGGTGCCATTAAAACGGTATCTCCTGGTGCTACTAACATGGCAGCGTGTTTAACCACAGCCTCCATCAAAGAGTTTGAATCCCCGCCTCGCGCGTAGTCAGCGGGAGCATCAATAAAAATAACAGGTATGTCAGGTGCGTGCTCATGTAACGCCTCTGCGATCAGTTGGCGATCTGCGCCAATAAGAATCGCTGACTTGATTCGAGATTTGCAACGTTGAATAAGTGAACCCATGTCCGCGCCTTTTGCTAATCCCCCGGCAACCCACACAACTGATAGATGGGACATCAACGATGCTGCCGCAGCATGCGGATTAGTCGCTTTTGAATCATCTACCCAAGCAACTGAATCACCACTAAAAACCGTTTCGATGCGATGGCGACCAGGCTTGAACTCTTGCAACGCCTTTTGAATGTGTTCATGCGAAACCCCCACCGTCCGCGCAAGTGCTGCTGCAGCTAAAGCGTTCGAAACATTGTGAGGCACAGTGGGAGTGATGTCTTTGAGCTCACAAATCATCGCAGCTTCCAGGGGATCTGCCACAAATGCTCTGTCGACCAATAACTCTTCCACGACACCAATCTCGCCCGGTCCCGGAGTATCTAGTGAGAAAAAAACTTTGCGGCCAGTAAATCGATTAGCTCGCATTACTACTTCTTGATCGTCTGCGTTGAGAATAGCTATATCTACTCGATCTAGTATTGAAAATTTAGCATCTGCATAAGCATCAAAGGTTCCATGCCAATCTAGGTGGTCATCTGCAATGTTTAGTATTGCAGCAGAAACAAAGTGTGCTTGCTTCGCCCAATGTAGTTGGAAACTTGAAAGCTCTAGAACTAAGTAGTCAAAAGAATCTCTACGATCAACAGCATCTATGACTGTGTCGCCAACATTGCCACAAGCTACTGCTTTTAACCCAGCGGTTTGCAGAATCTTTGCAACCATTTCAACTGTAGTTGTTTTTCCGTTAGTACCAGTCAGGGCTAACCATTTTTGTCCCGGTGAAACTTCCG
>JBILJK010000127.1:0-2770 GCA_044377285.1 Candidatus Planktophila sp. | reverse complement strand
TTGAAACCGCTAAAACTCCGGCTGTAGTTAAGCGCTGAGTTGGATGTGGCTCATGATCATGGAATGTCTTTACTGAGCGCTTGAGTGCATAAGGGATTGTTAATACGGTTTCTGGTGTAATTTTCTTTTCTTCTAAGGCTGCTGCAAGTGTCATAACCTTTCCAGTAGAGCCTGGTTCGTAGACATCTTGAACAGATGGATTGCGCATTGCTACTAATGAAACCTTCGATGTGTTATTGGGATTAAAAGTTGGAGCTGTTGCGTGAGCCAAGACTTGACCTGTTTTTGGATCCATCACAATTACAGTGCCACTTAATGCCCGAGTAGACGTGACCACATCTGCAATTGCCTTAGCTGCAACCCATTGAATGTCACGATCCACAGTTAGTCGAATGGATGTTCCGGTTTGGGCTGGAATGATTTCTGATTGAGATCCTGGAATTTCGGCTTTGTAACCATTGGCATATGAGTACTTGCCTTGCTTGCCTGAAATAATTGAATTCATACTTGATTCAAGACCAGTTGCACCGATTCCATCGCGATTTACGAAACCAATCAATGATGCAATCAACGAACCAGATGGATACTCGCGAACATAACTACGTTCTGGGAAGAAACCAATAATTCTGTCTGGGCTCATTCCAGGAAACTGTGAGTTGTATTGATCAATGGCGCTAGTCAGCTTTAGCCATGTTGCAGGTTTTGCATTTTGAGCAACCATGCTCCATTTGCGCTTCCCTGTCAGCGCTGTTTGAACTTCAGAAACATCCATATTGAGTATCGGAGCTACAAAAGCAGCAACTTTGGCAGGGTCTAAAATCTGAGTTTGATCCACAACAATGCTTGTTGCCGCAACGCTGCGCGCAAAGGACACACCATTTATATCGGTGATATCACCACGTGGGGCTTGAAGAGTCTTTACTTTTTCCATTTCATTGACCGCGCGGGCGCGATAATCATTTGCCTGCAGCGCCTGCACCTGAACAAGACGGATCCCAAACAAAAACATAATCACAGCGGTCAAAAGAATGAGAACTCTGATTCGGCCGTGTGTTAATGAAAAATTACCCATTTTTTACCGGTACTTCTGTGACAGCTGTGTCTAGAGACAGGAAGGTTGGATTTTCTGATGGTTTCATTCCTAAGATAGTGGCAGATTTAGCAAGTGCCCCAGGTGAAGAAATCTTGTCTATCTCGCGAGCAATTGCCTCACGTTCATCACTTATTAACTTGGCTTCAAGCTTCAAGTTAGTCAGTTCAAATGCATCTTGTGCCAGTAATGTATTGATCATCAGAAGTAACATGAGACCAATCGCACCAACAATAGTTACAAATTTTGCAAAGAATTTTCGATCTGCTTGCTTTCCGCTTGATAAATCAGGAACAAGTTTCAGAGCAACTTGTGATGACTTTTCAGCGAAAATTTCTTTTGAGCGAGTAATCGCAGGAGTAAAGGCTGTCATTGCCATTATGCAGCCACCCTTTCAATTGCGCGAAGCCGCACAGATTGAGAACGTGAATTCTCTTCAAGTTCAGCATCAGTTGGAGTTTCACTTCCGCGAGTAATCATTGAAAACTTGGCGGCAAATTCTGGAAGATCGAAAGGAAGATTGCGTGGAGTTCCAGATGTCGTAGATGCCACAAATAACTGCTTAACGATTCGATCTTCTAAAGACTGGAAAGACATAACAACTAACCGAGCACCTATGTTTAAGAGCTCCAGGGCTGCGGGCAATGCGCGGGTGATTGTGCCTAATTCATCATTAGTTTCAATTCGAAGCGCCTGGAATGTGCGCTTTGCCGGGTTGCCACCTGTGCGACGAGTTGCAGCTGGAATAGCCTCTTTTACCAATGCAGCAAGCTGAGTTGTTGAGTTCATTGGGGAAATTGACCGCTGCTTAACAATTGATTCAACGATTCTTGTAGCAAACTTTTCTTCACCATATGTGCGAAGGATCCGAACCAATTGTCCTGGTTCGTATGTGTTGATGATCTCCCCCGCTGTCAGAGATTGCGAGCGATCCATACGCATATCAAGGGGTGCATCTTGCGAATAAGAAAAACCACGTTCAGGCTGATCAAGTTGCATTGAAGAAACACCAAGATCAAACAAAGCGCCATCAATGTGCTTGTATCCAAAGTTTGCAACAACATCTGCAATGCCATCAAAGGTTGAATGTGCTGTCTTTAAGCGATCTGCATATGGAGCAAGGCGAGTAGTTGCTTTGGCAATTGCATCAAGATCGCGATCAATGCCAATAACTGTTAAGTGTGGAAACTTTTGGAGCAAAGCTTCTGTGTGACCGCCAAGACCTAATGTTGCATCAACAACAACTGGATTGGTAGCTGCAGCAATTGCAGGGGACAAAAGATCGACGCAACGATCGCGCATTACAGATACATGTTCTGTCGTACTGGTCATCTCTTCCCCCTTTCGTGTATTGATCGAACTAACTACTAGCTCTCATCTCTGGTCACTGCCGGCCGACGGATCTTTTTTTAGCAACGGCACCGGGGAAGGGGCGCCGCTACGTTCGAAGGGTCGGCAGTGGCCACAAATGAGAGTTAGAACAAACCTGGAAAGACCTCCTCGGAAACATCCGCAAAGCTCTTTTCACGATCTGTTAAATATTCATTCCATGCAGTTGCGTCCCAAATTTCAACGCGAGTATTTGCACCGATAACAACGCACTCTTTTTCTAATCCTGCATATGTGCGAAGTGATTGTGGAATTGTTACGCGACCTTGACGATCAGGAATTTCATCGTGT
>JBILJK010000145.1:0-2799 GCA_044377285.1 Candidatus Planktophila sp. | reverse complement strand
TGCCAGCAGAAGGTCACATTTATCGATTACAAAGATATTGCGACACTTCGCAAGTACATTTCTGATCGCGGCAAAATCCGCGCTCGCCGTGTAACAGGTGCATGCACACAGCACCAGCGTTCAATCGCAACAGCGGTAAAGAACAGTCGTGAAGTAGCACTACTTCCTTACACATCTTCAGCGCGATAAGGGGACTAGAGATATGAAACTAATCCTTACTCGCGAAGTTGCAGGCCTAGGCGCTGCAGGAGATGTTGTAACTGTTAAAGATGGATTCGCTCGCAACTTCTTGTTGCCACGCGGAAACGCAATCGCTTGGTCACTTGGTGGAGAAAAGCAGATCGAAAGCATTCGTCGCGCACGTTCAGTACGCGAAGTTCGCGATATCGATCATGCAAAGGAAATCAAGGCAAAGCTTGAAGCCGCATCAGTTGTTACTAAGGTCAAGGTTGGCGCTAAGGGCGCACTCTTTGGTTCAGTAACTGACAAAGATGTTGCATCAGCTATCAAGTCTGCAACTGGTCTAGATATCGATCGCCACACGATTGCTACTAAGGGCCACATCAAGAAGCTTGGCACACACGATGTAAAGATCACTTTGGGTCACAACGTGACAGCAAAGGTTTCAGTAAGCGTTGTAGCTGACAAGTAAAACACTATTAAAAAGCCCGTCACTTAATTGTGGCGGGCTTTTTTATTGTTGGTCAGCTATTTGTACGGTCACATAGTTGTAAATCAAGTGATTTGAGTCGAGACTGACCCTATGAAGAAATCCCTACTGGCAATGATCGTAATCTTTGCTGTTTTGATTCCTATGAACGCAACAGCGGCAATTAAAGCTGGTGGAAGCTGCAAGAAAGCGGGACAAACTTCTACATATTTAGGTAAGAAGTACACATGCGTTAAGAGTGGGAAAAAACTTGTATGGAACAAGGGAGTTGTAATTCCATCACCGAAGCCAACTGCTATTGGTGATCCTGCGGGTGCAATCGGTGGAACACCGACTCCAACGCCCACTCCAACACCAACACCGACCTCCACCCCAACACCAACTCCTACCCCGACGCCCACCCCAACGCCCACCCCAACGCCCACCCCAACGCCCACACGGACAATTGATCCAACCAAACCCGTGCAAGGTCAGGCATGTATTCGCAATTCAGGTGATGTTGTTGGTTATAACGAAGCAAAGGTTTTGGTTGTTCTGATGTGCAATCAATTTGATGACAGATACTTTCCACGTCCAGGTGGCAGGGCCGTTGATCAAGAAACTGGAGAAATTGCACCTCCGGTTCCACCAAAAGGAAACGAACCCACTGTGCCAAGTGGCAATGCTGAGATATATCCTTATGTGCAACCACCAGTTGTTACTAGTAAGCCGATTACCGAACTGACTAGCTCAGCCGCCTTTGAAAACTTAACAAGTTGTCGCTTACCTGATGGCGACCCACAATTAACAAACATGACTGTTGGTTTCCCGTTGCCCCAAGGCCGAGTTAACTTTACAAAGAAAACAGTTGTTCAGATTCTGCCAGTGAGCTTTTCAGATGTAACAAGCGATACAAATCCCGGTACTGACTACAAAAAACCTATCGAAGTAATGAAAACCTTCTGGGAGCGTCAATCCTTTGTGGGCACCGAAATTGAAGTTCGAGTACCACAAAAATATAAGCAGTTACCTAAGAAAGTCTTAGAGTATGAGCTAACCAGCGGTTTATATGGGTTTGAGAGCAAAAAGTACTCAGATTTCGTTCGCTTAGTAGTTAGCCAATATGACTCGGAAATTGATTTTTCAAAAGTTGAAACAGTAGTTGTTGTATTTCCTTTAGCAACAACCCAAGAACAAATCGGAACGTGGGTTGTCGATACTCAAAATACTTTCACGACAAGTGAAGGCTCTATCTTTAATTACATGTTGGCCGGTAAAGGAGTGACCAAGACTGAGAGTTCTGCCTGGGTACATGAATACGGTCACGCCCTTGGATTAACAGATATGCGTTTTGTTGATCCAGTTAATTCAAATATCCAACGCCCAGAAGGACTTGGAGTATTTGATGTTATGGGAAGCGGTGGTACGGTGCCGGAAATTTTGCTGTGGAGCCGTTTCTTAATAGATGTTCTAGCTCCCAAGCAAGTTCTGTGTATTTCTCAACCAAGTACAAGCACACATTGGATTCGTCCGTTAGAACAAAGAGATACAGATCTTAAAGGTTTGATAATTCCTACTGGTACATATACTGCGATCACGATTGAGTCTCGCCGGAGTTACGGTTGGGATTCATTCTTATCCCCTAAAGATCAAGGCGTTTTGGTCTACACAGTAGATACACGAACTCCTTATAAACGTTCACCTATGCAGATAATCGCCCCAGCACGAAGTGTTGATCGAGAGTGGTACACGGACAGTGCGTTGAAGGTAGGAGAAACAGTTACGACAAACGGGTGGAAAATTACTGTTGTGGAGTCCGGAGATTTTGGAGATGTTGTAAAGGTTGAAAAAGTCGGCTGATCTCGCAATATGGGATGTTCAAAAATACTTTTATCAACAGGGCTGTGTGTATAGATATCGCCTTTGACCTGCACCTTTAGCAAGGGTGAGAGGGGGCACCAGTAGTTATGCACAATCGATCCACCGATACATACACAGGAAATCGGCCTTATCCACCCACTTACCCACAGCTTTTCCCCAGGCCCACCGTGCGATCCTCGCGTGCGATAGGGGTGAAGGCTTAAGTTACGCACGCAGGTACAACATCTGTCAGTTTTGTCAGAGGTCTATGGGAGGTTTAACGCGTGAGC
>JBILJK010000126.1:0-2805 GCA_044377285.1 Candidatus Planktophila sp. | reverse complement strand
AATCGCCTTGGATCAGCCTTTACAGAGCATTTAGCGGTCGCGCACTCTGTTGATTCTGGAAAATTTGAGGGTGCGCTCTTGGCTGGCTTGCCTTTGCGATCAGATGTAGCTCAAGCATTTAGTGATTCACGATCTGATTGGGCAGCAGCACGACGGGCTGCAAAAGTTCGACTTGGGTATGCAGCAGAGACTCCATTGATTTTTGTTATGGGTGGATCTCAAGGATCGGTCGCGATCAACAAGATAATTGAATCCACAGTAGATCTTTTTAATCAACATGGATTATCAGTTTTACACTCAGTGGGAAAGCTTAATGCGCTGCCACAGGCCACCGGTGGGTACAAACCCATTGGATATGTAGATGCCATGGCAGATGCTTATCTGGCCGCTGATGTGATCATCGGCCGCAGTGGCGCTGTTACATGTAGCGAATTTAGAGCTCTTGGCCGTTACGCTCTTTTCGTGCCTCTACCAATTGGAAATGGCGAGCAGTTTGTTAATGCCGCATCTCTGGTTGCAGATAATCGTGCACAGATTATTGACCAGAAAGATTTCACACTAGATTT
Source organism: Candidatus Planktophila sp. (assembly GCA_044377285.1). Taxonomy (GTDB): domain Bacteria; phylum Actinomycetota; class Actinomycetes; order Nanopelagicales; family Nanopelagicaceae; genus Planktophila. The sequence goes on along the minus strand of JBILJK010000126.1, from coordinate 2,239 downwards.
CTTGAAAACACATATTGCCGAACTGCTTGCAAAGTCGGCCGCAGCCCCGATTGCAGGTAATGGCGCAGACTTACAAGCTGCTGAAAAAATTGTGGCACTTACCGAGTTTGCGATGCAGCAATGACTCAATCCTTATCCTCACTAATTGGCAAGCGCATTCACTTCATCGGCATTGGTGGAGCCGGAATGAGCGGATTAGCGCGCATAGCATTGTCACATGGCATAACAGTCAGTGGATCCGATGCAAAGGATTCTTCCGTTGTAATTGCGTTATCTGCACTGGGGGCAACAGTTGCAACTTCCCATGATGCAGCCAATATTGATGGTGCAGATCTTGTTGTCTATTCAACGGCCATATCTACCAGTAACCCTGAACGAGCTAGGGCGGCAGAGTTAAAGATTCCTATTCTGACCCGTGCCGCAGCTCTTGCAGTTCTCATGTCTGAATCAAAAAGCGTTGCGGTTGCAGGTACACATGGAAAGACCACAACATCATCAATGCTCGCAGTTGCCCTACAGGCATGCGCAGCTGACCCATCCTTTGCAATTGGTGGAACTATCACCGCCTCGGGATCTAATGCACATCGTGGTACTGGTGAGATCTTTGTGGCAGAAGCTGATGAGTCAGATGGATCATTTACTGAATACCACCCCTTCGCCGCTATTGTTACAAATGTCGAGCATGATCATGTGGACTTCTTTCCAACTCCAGAATCTGTTGCACAAGCTTTTAGAGATTTCGCTGCAACGATTAAACCTGAAGGTTTTCTTACTTATTGCGCCGATGATGCAGGAGCTGTGGCCTTAGCTGGCACTACTAACAATGTGCAATTGATTTCATATGGAACCTCTGACGGCGCAGATCTTCATATTGACCAAATCGAATTGATGACAATGGGTTCTTCGGCGCGCGCTGTGTGGAACGGAAAAACAGTTGGTCATATCGAACTGCAAGTTCCGGGCCATCACAACTTGTTAAATGCGGCAGGTGTATTGGCAACAGGTTTAAAACTTGGCTTCGGTGCTGCTGAATTACTCACTGGTTTGGCCACATTCCGGGGGACCGGTCGACGCTTCGAACTTATTGGAACAGTGCATGGTGTTCGAGTCGTAGATGATTACGGACATCATCCAACAGAAATTCAAGTCACACTCGAAGCGGCTCGTCGATATGCAGCAGATGGTCGCTTGATCGTAATTTTCCAACCACATCGTTTTTCACGCACTCAGGCCTTCGCATCAGCTTTTGCAGCTGTGCTTGACACTGCCGATCGCGCAATAGTTCTAGAAGTCTATGCAGCAAGTGAAAAACCAATTGATGGAGTTACATCAAAATTAATAACACACCACATGAAAAATGGTGAATATATTCCTAATTTTGTAGAAGTGACAGATTCAGTCATAGAAATGGCTCAACCCGGCGATGTCATCATGACATTAGGCGCAGGTGATGTTAGCTCACTGGCCCCAATAATCGTTGATGGACTGAATCGACGATTCGCGTAATATGAATCGACGCCTTTTACTTTTGGTCTCCACTGTTGTTCTGGCCGCGGTCACTTACATTCTCGGTTGGTCATCACTTTTTACAGTCAGTTCAATTGAAATAACTGGAGCAGGTGCGCAGATAAATACCGGGATTATGAAAGGGCAAAAGTTAGCTCGAGTAGAACCTCGAGCAGTTGCAGCCGAACTTGAGAAACTTGATTGGGTAGCAAAGGCCAGTGTCAGTAGAAATTGGATCGATGGCAAGGTTTCGATTGAACTAACTGAACGAATACCTGTTGCTATATATGACAACACAGTTATTGATTCGACAGGTAAGAGCTTTGTACTTCGTGGATCTCCATCTACAAATTTGGTTCAGATTCAAGCTGGCGACTTAGCAGCAGCGATCAGGGCGGTAACCTTCTTCACATCCCTTCCCTCAGATCTCAAGTCAACATTGACGGTTGTGAAGATCCGCAGCACCGGAGCCCTTGTCCTAGTTGTTAACAATGCTGGCAAGAACCTTCAAATCCGTTGGGGCGTTGATGGCGATAATGAATTGAAGCTAAAGGTTTATAAAGCACTTATTGCTTTGCCAGAAAATGCAGCGATAAAAAAAGTTGATGTTTCTGCACCACATGCACCAATCGTTAAATAAAATTCAAATTGACGACACGGTAAACAATTCATGTCGGTGTTTGATAATCACCCGTATGCGCTTTAGGTTCGCCTTATCGAAAAGCATTGAATA
>JBILJK010000124.1:0-2845 GCA_044377285.1 Candidatus Planktophila sp. | reverse complement strand
CTTGGGACTTCGAAATCTTTCAGTCTTAGATGATTGCCTTCTTAACATTAAGGCGAACAAAGGTGTCGATCTTGTTTTAGAAACGTTGACCCTAGACGATCCAAAGACATATGAATTACTCAGCCGTGGAGACACTTTGGGAGTGTTTCAGCTCGATGGTGGACCTATGCGTGCATTGCTTAAGAGCATGTCACCAGATTCATTTGAAGATATTTCAGCTGTTATCGCCTTGTATCGTCCAGGACCAATGGGAGAGAATGCGCATAACAACTACGCTGATCGTAAAAATAAGCGCAAACCTGTCGATTCAATTCATCCAGAGCTAACTGAGCCGCTACAAGAGATTCTTGGCGATACATATGGATTAATCGTCTATCAAGAGCAGGTAATGGCGATTGCACAAAAGGTTGCGGGCTTCTCATTGGGCCGTGCAGATCTTTTACGTAAGGCTATGGGTAAGAAGAACAAAGAGATTTTGGATAAAGAGTACGTTCCCTTTGAAGCAGGTATGAAGGAAAATGGGTTTTCAACCGCTGCCATTAAGCGCTTATGGGAAGTTTTGATTCCATTTTCTGATTACGCATTTAACCGTGCCCACTCTGCCGGATATGGTGTTGTGTCATATTGGACCGCCTACCTAAAGGCAAACTATCCAACTGAATACATGGCTGCGCTTCTTACATCTGTTCGTGATGACAAAGATAAGTCAGCGCTTTACCTATCAGAGTGCCGTCGTATGGGAATCAAGGTTTTGTCACCTGATGTTAATGAATCAGATGCCGAGTACACACCACGCGGTGTTGATATTCGATTTGGATTAGCTGCGATCAGAAATGTTGGAGAAGGTGTCGTGGCTTCAATTAAAAGTGCGCGCACAAGTAAAGGTCGTTACACATCATTTGGTGATTTCCTGGCAAAGGTCGATGCCCAGGTGTGCAACAAGAAAACTATTGAATCTTTAATTAAAGCTGGTGCATTTGGATCCTTGGGATCTAGCCGTAAAGGGTTGATAGCTGTTCACCTTGAAGCAATTGATTCGGTTATCGAATCAAAGCGCGCCGAAGCCATAGGTCAGTTTGATTTATTCGGTGGGGAAGCAGTCACGGCCGTATCTGGTTTAGATATTGAAGTTCCGACAGGTGAGTGGGAAAAGTCAATGTTGCTTTCCTATGAACGTGAAATGTTGGGTCTATATGTTTCAGATCATCCATTACTTGGCGTAGAGCATGTATTGCGCGCCAATACCGATATGTCCATCAGCGAAATAGTTGATGACGGTGCTCAACACGAATCAATTGTCACTATTGGTGGATTGATTACAAGTGTCACACGTAAAGTTTCTCGACAAGGTGCCTCATGGGCTGTTGTCACAGTTGAGGACCTAGAAGGTTCACTAGAAGTTTTGTTCTTCGCTAATACCTACAATCAGTATTCGATGTCGCTAACAGAAGACCGCATCGTCACAATTCGAGGTCGAGTTGATCGCCGTGAAGACAAATTACGTTTTACTGCACTGGAAATGTCGATGCCAGATATCAATGCCACTCCAACGGGTCCACTGGTTATCTCTTTACCAATTCAACAGTGCACTCCTCCAGTAGTTGATCGGATCAAGGAGATCTTGCGATCTCATCCAGGCAAACGTGAAGTTCATTTGCAATTAAATGACAACGGAAACAGCACCGTGATGAAAGTTGATGCACTCATCACATCATCACCAAGTCTGAGCGCGGATTTGAAATCGATCTTGGGACCCAACTGCCTCGTTTAAACTCCCTCGTATAATTTGGGCCTCAAGGTTCGGGGCTTAGCCGTTACAATTACCCAATGATTCGTACCGTTGACCTGCGCGGGAGAACCCTGTCTAAAGCTCAATACAACCTGGAACTTCCTCGTGCCACGCTCAATGTTGCAGAAGCGATGGTGTTGATCCAACCAATCCTTGATCGCGTGAAAAATGGCACCGAGGCTGATCTAATTGCTTTGGCACAAGAGTTTGATGATGTAACTCCTGCCAGCATCCGAGTTCCTCAACAAGAATTAGATAAGGCTTTGTCTCAACTAGCACCAGCGATTAGAACTGCTTTAGAGCTCTCGATTTCAAGAGTTAAGAAGGTTCATAACGATCAAGTACGTACCGAAAAAACAACCACTGTTGTAGATGGCGGAACGGTTACTGAAAAATGGGTTCCGGTAGATCGCGTGGGCTTGTATGTTCCTGGTGGACGTGCTGTTTATCCCAGCAGTGTGATGATGAATGTTATTCCTGCACAAATTGCAAAGGTGCAATCAATTGCTGTTGCTTCACCACCACAAAAAGAGTTTGGTGGATTGCCACACCCAACAATTCTTGCAACGTGCGCGCTGCTTGGAATTACTGAGGTCTATGCGGTCGGGGGAGCGCAAGCGATTGCATTGTTTGCTTATGGCATGCACGGTGTCTGTGAAAAGGCCGACCTAGTTACAGGACCAGGAAACATTTATGTTGCTGCCGCAAAGCGCTCATTACGCGGAATCATTGGGATTGATTCAGAAGCAGGCCCTACAGAAATTGCAATTCTTGCCGATTCATCTGCAATTGCTGCAGAGGTTGCTGCAGATTTAATTAGCCAAGCAGAGCACGATGTGATTGCTGCAGCAGTGCTTGTTACCGACTCAGTGGAGTTAGCAGCAGCAGTTGAAGCAGAATTGAAAGTTCGCGTTGGTGCCACAAAGCACGCCGATCGGATCACCAGTGCACTAGGTGGAGTTCAATCAGCAATTGCCTTAGTAGATTCCATTCAACAAGGTTTAGATGTTGTTAACGCATACGCTGCAGAGCACCTTGAAATTCAAACGCGAAATT
>JBILJK010000123.1:0-2880 GCA_044377285.1 Candidatus Planktophila sp. | reverse complement strand
CGCTTAAAACAGTGAAGACGGAAGGCTTTCAGGTAGAGTGATGCTTATTAAATTGCAGTAAATGCAATAAAAAGAGGAGTTTTGAGTGCCTAAGTCGTGGACCGATGATGCGCCAGTCCCAGAAGTTTTAAAGGATCACGCACACCTTAAGGACTCTTTTTTCTACACAATTAAACGTCGCTTGTTGGGAAATCCGCTAAACCGCCATTCATTGGGGCATCAGCGCCTTAGTAAGCGTTATGCATTAGGAATTCTTTCATCCGACTGTATTTCATCCTCTGCATATGGTTCAGAGCAAATCTTGATTGCTCTTCTTCCTGCATTTGGTTTAGCTGCATTTGCAATCTTGATGCCTATGACAGCTGTTGTATTAGTAATTCTACTAATTATTACCCTGTCATACCGGGATGTGATTAATGTTTATACAAAAGTTGGCGGGGCGTACATTGTCTCGCGGGATAACTTTGGGCCTGTAGTCGCACAGATTGCTGCAGTTGCTTTGATGCTTGATTACATTGTTACCGTTGCGATTCAATCTGCAGCAGGTGTTGCAGCGATTATTTCAACATTCCCATCACTTAGCAGTTATAAGATCCCAATGATTTTGGTGGTCATTGTTCTTCTTACCTACGGAAACCTGCGTGGAGTAAAAGAGGCAGGCAAAGCTTTTGCACTTCCAACTTATTTCTTCGTTGGCTGCATGTTTATTGTTTTCTCAGTCGGTTTATACAAACAATTCAACGGAACATTAATCAAGCTAAGTGTCGAACAACCAGGTGCAATAGAGATCGGTCAAGAGCAAGGTCTTCTGACCTTCGCAGCAATTTTCATTTTGCTACGTGCTTTTGCAAACGGTGGATCATCTTTAACTGGCCTAGAGGCAATATCTGACGGAGTTGCACTGTTCAAGACTCCAGAGCATGTAAATGCCCGCAGAACTTTGTACATCATGAGCACATTGCTTGGAACATTAGTTCTAGGTGTTTCATGGTTTGCCCACAAAATTCACGCTATTCCATATGAATTCGGTACCCCAACAGTTATTTCTCAGATCGCAAAAGCCATCATGGGTGATGGAGTTATTGGCCAGACAATGTTCGTAATGGTTCAGCTTGCGACAATGCTTATCTTGTTTGCTGGTGCAAACACTACATATAGCGCTTTTCCAATATTGGTGAACTTTGTTGCCGCAGATGGATATTTGCCACGCCAGTTAACAAAGCGTGGCCACCGCTTAGCTTTCTCTAATGGAATCTTGCTTCTTGCCGGTGGTGGAATCTTCTTGGTGTTGATCACTGCTGGTTCTGTTGAGCACTTAGTTGCCTTCTACGCACTCGGCGTTTTCACTGGATTTACATTGGCTGGATTTGGAATGACCCGTCATGCATTACGCCATAAAACAGGACAATGGCGAGCAAAGGTATTTATTAATGGCCTGGCTGGCAGCATCTCACTTATTGTTGTAATCATTTTCTCAGTTGTAAAGTTCACTCAAGGCGCATGGTTAGTTTTGATTACAGCACCAATTTTGGTTATGGCCTTCTTGCGTTTGCGACGTCAATACACCCGCGAGCAAAATGCATTAGAAGTTAAACAGCATCAAGAGCGTGCTACATCAATTGCCCGACATGATGTGACTGTTCTAGTTGATAACGTTGATATCGCAACGGTTGGTGCAATTCGTTATGCACGTAGTTTAAAGCCGCGCAATTTATCTGCTGTCCACTTTGTTATTGATGATCGTCGCGCTGAAGAAATTCAGAAAGCCTGGGCAGCATCAGATGCACTAGATGATGTGACACTTGAATTAATTGATTGCCCCGATCGCCGTCTTGCTAACTCCGCTTTAGATTATGCAATTCGAATGACTGAAAAGCCAGATGTCGAATTAACTTTGCTGCTCCCACGTCGTGCTTACTCTGGCTTCTTGGGTCGCCTGCTGCATGATCAAACCGCTGAAGAAATTGCAGCTCCTATTTCGCAGTTGCCACGTGTTGTTGCAACCATTGTTCCATTTGATGTTGATCGCATTGCATCTGGAAAGAATTTACTAACTACTGTAAAGGTTGTACCTGCCGCGGTTGTTCCTAAGGTAATCAAAAAAGAGGCTCCAGTTAATATTGAGCCGATTAGTCACTACGCCGAAAATGTGACACCTATTGGCAATATCGAATGGCGCAAGCGCGCTCAAGTACAAGGCCGAGTTACATCCATTAAAACAGCACCTCGTGGATCAGCCCCAACTCTTGAAGTTGAGATTTGGGATGAAACAGGTGGGGTTTCATTGCACTTCTTGGGGCGTCGCGAGATTGCAGGTCTTGAAATTGGTTCTCAGTTGCGTGCCGAGGGCATGGTTGGTGAAGAAGAAGGATCTATGGTGATTCTTAATCCTTCTTACGAACTTCTTGTATAAAAGACTTAATTAATTCGCCACATTCTTCAGCTAAAACACCTGCGCGAACTTCAGTTCTAAAGGTGCTTCGTGGATCACGAAGTAAGTCCCACACCGATCCCACTGCGCCTGCTTTTTCATCCCAGGCTCCAAATACAACTGTTTGTAAACGTGATTGTGCGATAGCACCAGCACACATTGCACATGGTTCAAGAGTTACAACCAATGTGTGATCTGTTAAATGCCAATCCCCTAACTTTTCCGAAGCTTTGCGGATTGCAACAATTTCGGCATGTGCAGTTGGATCATTGTGTAGTTCGCGTTCATTATGACCAGTAGAAACTAACTCGCCTGCTTTATTAAATATTGCTGCACCAACTGGAATATCCTGGCTTGCAACTGCTTTGCGTGCTGCTTCAATTGCAACACGCATCATTTCAATATCGTTCACAGATCCAATAACTCCGCAAACTGATCGCCGAATCCTA
>JBILJK010000122.1:0-2920 GCA_044377285.1 Candidatus Planktophila sp. | reverse complement strand
AACAAATGATTAAGTATGAATACGCGACAGTTCCACTTCTTTCACATGCAACTAAGCAGATCCTTGATACATGGGGTTCAGATGGTTGGGAACTTGTTCAAGTTATTCCAGCACCCGGCACAGGCGAACAGCTTGTTGCTTACATGAAAAGAGCCATTGCATGAACAAGGTTGATGTTCGCGCAAAGTTAGCTGAACTTGGTTTAGAACTTCCAGTTGCTGCAAAGCCAGTTGCTGCATATGTTCCAGCTATTCGTACAGGAAATTTAGTTTTTACTGCAGGACAACTTCCACTAGTTGATGGTCAGATGGCTGGTGTCGGCAAAGTTGATGGAGAGATCACTCCTGAGCGTGCAAAGGAGCTTGCACAGATTTGCGCACTCAACGCGCTTGCAGCTGTTGAATTAGTTGCAGATGTAAATAAGATTACAAAGATTGTTCGAGTTGTTGGATATGTAAACGGTATACCAGGCTTTATTGGTCATCCAGGTGTGGTCAACGGTGCATCTGAATTGTTTATAGCAATCTGGGGCGATGGCGCAAAGCATGCACGTAGCGCTGTTGGAATTGCAGAACTTCCACTTAACTCTCCGGTGGAAATCGAACTAACCGTCGAAATTACCGACTAACGGTCATTTTCCTCTTTTTGAGAGACGTTCGAAATCTGTAATCAAGACTGCACGGCCATCTAGCTTTAACCAGTTGCGTCCTGCGAAATCTGCAAGTGCTTTATTAACGGTTTCTCGAGATGCACCAACTAACTGTGCTAACTCTTCTTGAGTTAGATCGTGGTGAACAAACAAACCTTCATCTGTTTGCTTTCCAAAACGCTCACCAAGATCAATAAGAGCCTTAGCAACACGTCCAGGGACATCAGAGAAAACAAGATCGCCAACAGCTTCATTAGTGCGGCGTAGTCGTTGTGCTAAACGAGCAAGAAGTTGCAAAGAAACCATTGGATTTTCCGCAAGCCATGGCAGCAACTTTTCTTGGCCAAGACTTAACAACTTGGCATCGGTTACTGCAGTTGCAGTTGATGTGCGTGGGCCTGGATCAAAAAGGCTTAATTCGCCAAACATTTCGCCAGGTCCAAGAATCGACAGCAGGTTTTCGCGACCATCACCGCTAGATGTTCCCAGCTTTAACTTGCCTTCGGCAATTACATACAAGTGATCGCCTTCATCGCCTTCTGCGAACAACACAGATCCCTTTGAAATCTTTACGGAAACCATATTTGCTAGCAACGAAGCGGCAGCAGCGTCATCTAAGGCGGTAAACAGCGGCGCTTTACGAATAACTTCTTGATCTATGGGCACGAGGGGTACTTTACTACCCATGGTGGTCGATAGCGAAACCCGCAAAGAGGCAAGGGCGGTGTACCGCATTCTTACTAAGACCTACCCACATATTCGCTGCGAGCTAGATTTCACTAACCCGCTTGAGTTATTGATTGCAACGGTGTTGAGCGCGCAGTGCACAGATAAGAGAGTCAACACTGTTACGCCAGCGCTATTTAAGAAGTATAAGAATCCGAAAGCCTATGCAAAAGCAGGCCTGCACGAAATTGAAGATTTGATCCACTCGACTGGGTTTTATCGCGCCAAAGCGCGCAACATAAAAGGGCTAAACATTAAATTACTCGAAGATTTTGGGGGAGAAGTTCCGCAAACTCTTGAGGAGCTAGTTACATTGCCAGGAGTTGGTCGGAAGACTGCCAATGTTGTTTTAGGACATGCATTTGATATTCCTGGCATAACTGTAGATACACACTTTGGACGTTTGTCACGACGATTTGGCTGGACCAAAGAAACCGATCCAGTAAAGGTTGAAATGGTTGTTCAGCAATTAATTCCGCAAGCAGAGTGGACAAATCTTTCGCAGCGAATGATTTGGCATGGAAGACGCATCTGTCATTCACGCAAACCAGCTTGTGGGGCATGTCCTGTTGCAAAATTCTGCCCAAGCGTTGGAATTGGCGAAATGGATAAAGAGAAAGCATTACTGTTGGTTAAAACTGATAAGGATTTCAGATGAGAAAAGTACTAGCGGTGATCGTATTATTACTTCTGACCTCATGTTCGCAATCATCGACCTATGTAAAGGGCGAAGTTGTTTCATGCGAATCCATCACACAGGACGCGGCATTTGTTGACGGAATTGAATTGGATTGTTTAGATGGAACAACGGGCGGACAACTTGGAGCGCTACGCGGACCCATGATTGTTAATGTGTGGGGATCCTGGTGTGGTCCTTGCAGAGAAGAGATCCCAGTGCTGCGAGAGTTTTATGAGAAGGCAAAGGGCCAACTTCAACTGATTGGTGTTGATGTAGAAGAAGCCAGCATTGATGATGGTCGAAAGTTTGTAGAAAGTAACGGAATCCTGTGGCCAAATCTCTATGATCCAGACGGCCGTTCACGTGAATATTTCGGAATGGGTGTCCCTGTTACATGGTTTATTGCAGCCGATGGGAGTGTTACGTATAAGCATGTCGGTGCAATCGCGGATCTGAAGCAGATCTTGATGCTGACCGAAAAACACCTTGGCGTACAGCTCTAGTCTTCATCCTTTGATGTGTGTAAACCATCTGAAATCAGACGCATAACATTGGGATCAGCCAATGTTGTCGCATCTCCCACTTGGCGGTTTTCAGCCACATCTTTCAATAAACGGCGCATGATCTTGCCACTTCTAGTTTTCGGAAGCTCTGCAACAACCAGAATCTGACGTGGCTTTGCAATGGCACCAATTTGTTTAGCAACATGGTTTCGCAGCTCAGTGATAAGAGTTTCTCCCTTTGCATGAGCAATTCCGCCACGCAAAATAACAAATGCGACAATTCCTTGTCCTGTCATCGCATCTTGTGCGCCAACAACGGCTGCTTCTGCAACGGCTTCATGTGAAACCAAAGCGGATTCGACT
>JBILJK010000121.1:0-2924 GCA_044377285.1 Candidatus Planktophila sp. | reverse complement strand
TCTTGCGCAGAAATAGTTGCAACATCTGCAATCTGTGGCTTTCCATTAACTGGAGTTGCCTGCGAGCGCAATTTTTCGGAAACCGCTGCTACGGCTGCTTCGATGCCCTGCTTGATATCCATTGGCTGCGCGCCAGCTGCAAGGTTACGAAGTCCTTCTTTAACCATTGCTTGTGCCAAAACAGTTGCTGTCGTAGTTCCGTCACCTGCGACATCATTTGTCTTTGTCGCAACTTCTTTAACTAACTGAGCACCCATGTTTTCAGCAGGATCGCTTAGTTCAATTTCCTTTGCAATTGTTACACCGTCATTAGTAATGATGGGTGCACCAAAAGATTTACCGATAACAACATTGCGACCCTTAGGTCCAAGAGTTACCTTTACTGTGTCAGCAAGAATGTTGACACCGCGCTCCATGGCACGGCGTGCTTGCTCATCAAATTGAAGACTCTTTCCCATTTACTTCTCGATTACAGCGAGAATGTCGCGAGCTGAAAGCACAAGTAGATCTTCTCCACCATGCTTGATTTCAGTTCCGCCGTACTTGCTGTAAAGAACTACATCGCCAACTTTGACATCCATTGGAACGCGTACTCCATCATCAAAGCGACCTGGGCCTACTGCAATAACAGTGCCTTCCTGTGGCTTCTCTTTTGCTGTATCTGGAATTACAAGACCTGATGCTGTTGTTGTTTCAGCCTCATTAGTCTTGATAACGATGCGATCTTCTAGTGGCTTAATTGCCATTGGGTTGACTCCTTCTATGTTCTTGCTTTTTGGTTGTTGTCCTCGTGCGGCCCGAGTTAGCAGACTCGGGTCGTGAGTGCTAACGCAAACTCTAGGCGTGGCCACGGCACACGGCAAATTGAGGATTTAGAGCGAAACGGTGGTTACAGGCAGGCTGGAATCAGCGTCAAAAGCCACTGGGCTGGGGCTGCGGCCAGCTGAAACCATTAGCGAGCCGAGAGCGGCAACCATCGCCCCATTATCTGTGCACAGGCCAGGGCTTGGAACCCTCAACGCGATCCCCGCCTTATCGCACCGTTCTTGGGCAACTGCTCGAAGTCTGGAATTAGCCGCTACTCCGCCGGCGATCACAAGTGAATTAATCCCTGATTGTTTACAGGCAGCCACTGCTTTTAACAGCAGCACATCAACGATCGCTTCTTGGAAGGAAGCAGCGACATCGCCTTTTTTATAGTCAGGTGTTGCTTCTAGATATCGCGCAACAGCGGTCTTAAGACCTGAGAAAGAAAAGTCAAACGGCCTGGTCTGCCAATCATTAGATGTTGTTAAGCCACGTGGAAAATCAATTGCGGTCGCACTGCCATCGTGTGCCAACTTATCAATTGCAGGGCCGCCCGGAAATCCTAATTTCATTACACGTGCGATTTTGTCGAACGCTTCACCTGCTGCATCATCCATAGTTTCGCCAAGTTTTGTAATGGAACCAGTGATGTCATCCACCTGCAACAGTGATGAGTGTCCACCACTAACTAGCAAAGCGATTGTTGGATCTAAAGGATTGCTATGTGTTAAAGAATCAACACTCACGTGAGCAGCTAAATGATTAACTGCATAAATTGGTTTGTTTAATCCAAGTGCAAGGCCTGCTGCAGAACCAACACCAACTAAAAGTGCGCCGACTAATCCTGGCCCACCTGTTACAGCAACCGCGTCAATATCTTTTAGAGATAGTTTTGAATCTTTAAGTGCTTGGTGCAATGTTGGGATCATTGCTTCTAGGTGTGCACGGCTAGCAATTTCAGGTACGACTCCCCCAAAACGTGCATGTTCTTCTACGCTAGATGCAATCACATTTGCAAGCAATGTGCGGCCACGAACAATACCGACGGCGGTCTCATCACAGGATGTTTCGATACCTAAAACTATTGGTTCGCTCATGAGAGCTCCAATCGCATGACTTGGGCATTAAGGCCAGCACCAAAATAGTCTTTACGGACATTTAGTTTTAAATATCCCAATGATTCATAAAGTCCTATCGCTTCATGATTATCTGTCTTTACTTCAAGCATCATGGCCGTTGAACCTTGTGTATTAGCCCAATCGGTAAGAAAAGCCATAAGCGCTTTAGCTATGCCTTGTCCGCGAAATTCGGGCACAACCCCCACAGTCAAAATATCTGCTTCGGCTGCCCCTGGTGCAAAAACCCCTGCGTAACCAATGATGCTTTGTCGTTCATCAAGGGCTACAACAAAGTGGCGGGTTGGACTAGAAAACTCTTCTTTGTACTGCGATGCAGACCATGGTGAATACGGAAATAAATCCTTATCCAGTGAAACAAAAACAGGAAGATCAAAGGCGTTGGCCTCGCGATAAGTAATCATGGCCGATCCGCCGTTGCAACTGCGTCAGGTCTGCGCAAATAAATTGGCTCAGTGATGTTTCCGGGCAACTTAACAAGTGCTTGCATGTCAGGAAAGAGATCTGCATGTATTGGAGCACCTGTCACATCTGCTGGGAAATTAACCGCTGGCTCGCCTACTCGCACACCATCTGTGTATCTAGCCCAATAAACTTCCTTGCGCCGCGCATCAACGGTAATGATGAAATCTTTTTCAGTGATTTGTGCAGCGATAGCATCTAGCGAACAAACACCGCGTACCGGTATTTCTCGAGCTAAGGCAAAACTTTGCGCAAATGCAATTCCGACTCGAAGTCCAGTGAAAGGACCTGGCCCCATACCAACTACAACTTCATCTACTTCACTTACTGCTAACGCTTCTTGGACTAACGCAGGTAACGAAGGACCATGTGCGGTAGCCCCATCTCGAAAACCAGTAAAAACAACGGTGTCACCATCGATGATTGCAACAGATGTGCGTGAGGTAGAGGTATCAATCGCCAAAACTTTACTCATAAGGAAAACCCAGCCCAACGTGATCCAACTGGCGTGATCTCAAC
>JBILJK010000120.1:0-2930 GCA_044377285.1 Candidatus Planktophila sp. | reverse complement strand
CATTGATGGAAGTGTTGCCATTTTCCAGCACCGTGAAAGCAAGTTCGGAGCAACCCTTGATTCAGTGGTTGATCGCATCAGCGAAGCGCTGTGGTTCTATGCCCTATATGCAATAGGCGTTCCAGCGTGGATCCCAATTACCTTGTGGTGTGTAGCAGCTTTTCAGGAGTATGCGCGCGCTAAATTAATTTCACTGGGTGTTAGCGATATTGGTGTTATCACACCAGCCGAACGCCCAATCCGTGCAAGTTTCTTGTTTATTGTTTTGATTCTTAATCAATTGTCGTTGCCTGGTGTAACCCAACTTTCGATTGCATTCTTGGTTCTACAAATTTACAGTTTCGTTAGTGTCGTGCGTTTTTCTCGTAGCCAATTGCTTCCGTAACTAAATCACCACTAATACCAACAAGAGGCAATCCGCCACCAGGATGGGCCGAACCACCTACCAAGTACAAACCTTTGATTGGTGAGCGATTTTTTGCTCTCATAAATGCAGCACGTGCCCCGTTGCTAGATGTCCCATAAATCGCACCACCTGGTGCATGCACCACTGCTTCTAAATCTGCCGGAGTCCTAATTGTTAAGGACTCCAAGCGATCTCGTACCGAAATTCCACGTGCTTCTATCTGATCAATAATTGTGTTTGCATATGTGCTCGCAAACTCTGCGTTGTTCCAATCAAACTGTCCATGAGCTGGAGCGTTAACAAGAACAAACCAACCTTCCAGATTTTCATCCTTACTCATTAACTCATCTTGTGGAGCACAAATATAGATCGTTGGATTTTCTACAGGCTTGCACTCCTTAAAGATTGCATCAAATTCAACGTCATAGTTTTCAGGAAAAAGTACTGTGTGGTGATTGAGCACTTGTTCTGGATCCTTGCGCATCCCCAGTAGAAGGGAAAACCCGGCTACAGATACATCAGCGTTGGCAATGTTCTTTCGCACCTTCTTCAATGTGCGCTTATGTCCACTGATGAGTTTGTTATACACAAGTGAGGCATCAGCATTTGCAATAACAGCATCTGCTTCAATGATCGTTCCATTAACCAAAACAACGCCTGTAGCTTTGTTTCCACTCGTTTGAATACTGGCGACGGGGGAGTTCAGGTGAAAAGTGACGCCAACATCTAACGCTCTTTGGTGCACTGTGGTTGCAAGTTGCCCAAGACCACCCTTTATATGCCATGCACCAAAGCTCTCTTCGACAAATGCAATGGTTGAAAGCACTGCGGGGGCTTTGCGAGGATCTGAGCCGCTATATGTGGCGTATCGATCCATGATGTATCGCAGGCGTTGATCCTTCAGGATTTCATCAGCATGCGTGCGTAATGATTTCCATGGCGCAATGATTTTAATGTCGTGTATAAAGGTAATTCGTTTGATTAGAGAAAATGGCGACTTTAGTTCGGATTCAACAAAAGGAACTCGGCTTACGTCCCACATACGTTCTGCTCGCTTCATGATGCGGTCCCACTGAGATGCACTGTCTGCGCCAAAACTTGATGTGATCGCATCCAGCGTTTCTTTGCGAGAAAGATTGGCAAACTTAACGTTGCTGCCATCTGCAAATCGGTAATCAAAGGAAGGGTTTACAGATTCAATGGGACAGACAAGACCCATAGGTTTTCCGGTGCGCTGGAAGAAATCTCTATATACGGCCGGTAGCGTTAATAATGATGGCCCAGTATCAAATGCAACTTTGCCAATCCATTCGGTGCGACATTTTCCACCAACTTGATCAGATGCTTCATAGACCACAACCTCATGTCCACCACGTGATAAACGTGCAGCAGCGGTCATGCCGCCCATACCTGCACCGATCACAACGATCTTCATACTGTGCGACCCTTCCATTGGATACTCCCGCGCATTAAGTATGAGTAAACAATTAGATAAATCAGCGCAATGACAGATATCGGATGCAACACACTATCCAGAAGATTACCGCGACTCTTAATTGCGCTGAGAACACGAGTGCCAACGATTGCAGCAAATCCAAGCCAGCCATATACATTTCCCAGTAAACCCAGGATTAGCGGTGCAATGCTAGTTATGAATAGAAATGCGACAACAAATATGGCACCAACAATTGATCCGAAAGCTTTGCTCAATGACTTTCCATACCCTGCTTCAATCTCATTCCACGAGCTATACATATGTGTTTCGGCGATGTCTGAACCATTGATGACAGTTCCAGATGAACCACTTTTGATTAATTCCCGTGCTAAGAAGACATCATCAATAACAGCATGTTTCACAGTTTGATAGCCACCGATTGATATCAGCGCTGAACGTCGCACAACAAAGAACTGTCCATTGGCAACAGCCATTGATTTTTGTCCTGAACTTTCGGCATAACGAAGTGGAACAGTTGTCAGCCATGACCATTGCAGCAGAGGTTGAATCAATCGCTCTGCAAAGCTCTGTGCAATCTGGCGTGGGTATGGTGAAACAAAATCCAGTCGAGCCCCATGCATCGTTGTCACCGCTTTGTTAATCGCGTTATTGCTCAGACGCACATCGGCATCTATTGATACCAAGACATCTTCTTTTGATGCTTCAAACAACTGCTGAAGCGCCCATGTCTTACCGATCCATTTATCATCAAGAGCGGCACCCTTAATCACGGTAAATCGTGAGTCAGCCCCAGCAAATCGTTGAAGTAGTTCAAATGTTTGATCTTCTGAGTTGTCATCTAATAAATAAAAGTGGGAAGAGCCTTCTTGCGCTGCAAGGGTTGCAACAAGACCCTCTACATTTTTTGCTTCATTACGCATAGGAACGATTACGCCGACTGATTCCAGTAGATCTGATGTGCGCTTAGGTGTGCGAATCTGGACAAAGTTAACCGCTGCGATGGTCAACAGAATAAGGGGCAATAAGAAGAAGAGAATCATGTAAGAGTTACGGTCTTCCGACCCAACG
>JBILJK010000119.1:0-2931 GCA_044377285.1 Candidatus Planktophila sp. | reverse complement strand
CACCACGTGATAAACGTGCAGCAGCGGTCATGCCGCCCATACCTGCACCGATCACAACGATCTTCATACTGTGCGACCCTTCCATTGGATACTCCCGCGCATTAAGTATGAGTAAACAATTAGATATATCAACGCAATGACAGATATCGGATGCAACACACTATCCAGAAGATTACCGCGACTCTTAATTGCGCTGAGAACACGAGTGCCAACGATTGCAGCAAATCCAAGCCAGCCGTAGACATTTCCCAGTAGGCCCAGGACAAGCGGCGCAATACTTGTTATAAATAGAAATGCGACAACAAATATGGCACCAACAATTGATCCGAAGGCTTTGCTCAATGACTTTCCATATCCTGCTTCAATCTCATTCCACGAGCTATACATATGTGTTTCGGCAATATCTGAACCATTGATGACAGTTCCAGATGAACCACTTTTGATTAATTCCCGTGCTAAGAAGACATCATCTATGACGGCATGCTTTACAGATTGATATCCACCGATTGATATCAGCGCCGAACGACGCACAACAAAGAACTGTCCATTGGCAACAGCCATAGATTTTTGTCCTGCACTTTCGGCATAACGAAGTGGGACAGTTGTAAGCCAAGACCATTGCAGCAGAGGTTGAATCAATCGCTCTGCAAAACCTTGTGCAAGCTGGCGAGGGTATGGTGAAACAAAATCCAGTCGAGCCCCATGCATCGTTGTCACAGCTTTATTAATTGCGTTATTGCTCAGGCGCACATCGGCATCTATCGAAACCAAAACATCTTCTTTTGATGCTTCAAACAACTGCTGAAGCGCCCATGTCTTACCGATCCATTTGTCATCAAGAGCGGCACCCTTAATCACAGTAAATCGTGAGTCAGCCCCAGTAAATCGTTGAAGTAGTTCAAATGTTTGATCTTCTGAGTTGTCATCTAATAAATAAAAGTGAAATGAACCTTCTTGCGCTGCAAGGGTTGCAACTAGACCTTCTACATTTTCTGCTTCATTACGCATAGGAACGATTACGCCAACTGATTCCAGTAGATCTGATGTGTGCTTTGGGGTGCGAATCTGGACAAAGTTAACCGCTGCGATGGTCAACAGAATAAGGGGCAATAAGAAGAAGAGAATCATGTAAGAGTTACGGTCTTCCGACCCAACGGTTAAAGAAGTACGGAGTAAGCAAGACGCCCAGAATTAAACCTGAAAAAACTGCGATGCCAGGACGGCTGAAGAAGAAGAGATTTCCCACAACTCCTGAAAACCAGGTCCAGAACAAAAGAACATCTGCAGCGATTAATGATCCACCAACCTTGCGTCGATCGCGTGGAGTTAAAAAGTGTAAGATCGTCATTAAGAGCATTCCCGAAAGTAACCAACCGAATGCATTGGACAATGGAATTTCGGGTTGAAATGGAATGTGTGAACCTGTGACTACCCAGGTCCAGCGACCAGCAGAAACCATCAGTGGATCTAAGAACAAATCCCAGGCCATCATTAATAGCGCGCCATACAAAAAGACCCATGACTTACCAATACGACGAGCTGCAACTAAACATGGATGAGCAATCATTACCCAAGCAAAAGGAACAACTAGCGGTACAGAAAAAATCTTTGGACCTAAGGTATCTGAATATGTGTACTCACCAAATGGCCAACTTGTTGAAACACCAAGTTGTTCGATGAAGTAACCAAAGACCAAGGTAATACCCAACATAGTCCAGCCATATCGCGCACCAAATGCAGCGACACCATGCAGAAACATGGCTAATGCTGCGGTGTAAACAGATGCAATAGTTATGACCCCAAGTAAGCCACCATCAACCAATGGATAAAGAATTTGCATGAACACTGTCGCACCTAGTGCAACACCCATCGCTTTGATGAGCAGGGGAGATGCGCCACCGCGTGCTCTGCGCCGTGGGGTGTAATGGCGGATCGACATAGGTGTAAGTCTGCCCTATTTGGTTTATAAGCAGTAGTTAGACAATTGTGCCGCGCATATCCTTGACGGCAAAGCGCGCAAATAGCTCTTCTGAGTACCAGTTATAGGTTGCTGTATCAGCAATCGCCTTTTGATGAGCAGCACCTTTGTATGCAAAATTCTTGATTGCAGCAGATGATTCCCACAGAGAAAACGTGCCCTGTAATCCAATGGGTGCTTCACCAATACCGATTGCAGCCAACAAACCTGGCGCAGACTTAAGAGAAACTGTTACTGGCGGTACCGAACTCCAGAATCTAAAGTTTTGATGCCACTTAATACGGGCTCGGGTAATGGCTACAACTGGACCATCCCAATCTTTTATTGTTGGTTCAAATGGTTCGTACCCAGCCCACTTGCCATGAGATGAAATTGGTTCAAGCACAGCACGGAACTCATCCACACAATTCTTGCGCCACTGCTTGATTACAAAAGATTGGTCAAAAGCATCTATGTCATGAACTTGTGCAACTAAACCCCAACGCAGCGCATTGGCATCTGCCGGGGTGAAAGTTTCTCCCTTGCCAGTACCTAATGATTTGAAGAATCCAACATTTGCAGAACGTCTCAAAGCAAAACGATCAAGAGCCATCGCAAGAATTGCAAAAGGAACAGCAGCAGGTTTGATCCGCCAAAAATAAGCAACAATCATTAGTCGCCAACGATCATTGGCTTTGCACCGGTGCACTCAATTAATTCGGTATAACTTGTTGGATAGACAGCGTGTGGGTGTCCTGCTGCTGCCCACACAACTTCATAATCATTGAGCGCTTGATCAATCAGAATTGTTGAAGGAGATACCCAACCAATTGGGGCAACGCCCCCTATGGCTTTTGAAACCATCGCTACTGAGGAAATTCTGTATGAGGTTCGAACTTGGTCTCTCATCGGAAATGCCTACGCGGCTACTTCTGTTCTTTTTGTGTCGGATTTCAAAATTTGATAAAAAGCAA
>JBILJK010000026.1:0-10220 GCA_044377285.1 Candidatus Planktophila sp. | reverse complement strand
GGTGAACCAAGTCCGCCCTTACGAAGCTTTTCAATCATTACTGGAACGTCAGCTGCGAGCGCACGGGCTTCATCAACTAAATCTTTGTCAACCTTCTTGGGGATTCGGTTGATTGAAGTAACACCGCGTGAATCAAGTTCTGCGAGAACTTCGTTTTGGCGAAGTACTGCGTTCTTTGCATCAACAATTTGCTGCACATCTTTAGCGGTTAAATCTTTCTTAAGTTCAATTTTCTTTGCAGGGGCTGCTTTTTTAACAACAGCCTTTTTAACAGGTGCTGCTTTCTTGGCAACTGCGGCCTTTTTTGCGACAGCTTTTTTAGCAGGGGCTGCTTTCTTAGCAGGTGTGGCTTTTTTTACTGGCGCTGTTTTCTTTGCAACAGCCTTCTTAACTGGCGCGGCTACCTTCTTCGCAGAAGTTTTTGCCTTCACCTTGTTTTTGAGCGCACTAAATACAGCCACAATTGTCCTTTGATTTTTTCAGCGAGTCCGCTGAAGTGATAGGTATATTATAATTTGTCCACAGGGCAAAATGCACATCGAAAACCCCTATTTGGAGAGTTTTAAAGCCTCTCTGATCACATTGCCTACGCTTTCAACCTCAACCAGGAAGCCATCATGGCCAAATGGGCTACTAATTGTCACCAAAGGCGCTGCAGCAGGGGCTAATTCGGCGATCTCAGCCTGTAGGCGGGGTGGAAACAAGCGATCTGTATCAATTGAGACTGCGACCACCGGAATTGAGATTGTGGCCAAAGCGGCAGCAACTCCCCCTCGTTCCCTGCCAATGTCATGGCTATTCATCGCCTCTGTCAGGGCGATATAGGTGTTGGCATCAAATCGCTTGGCTAACTTGTCTGCTTGATGATCTAAATAGGACTCAACGGCAAAGCGTCCAGTGTCATCGCCCTGCAGCTGTCGACCGAAACGGATATCCATTTCAGCTTCAGTTCTATATGTCAGATGAGCAATGCGTCGTGCAATTCCCATTCCTTCATCGGGGCCAACTTCTTGCTCGTAATAATCGCCACCATTGAAATTGGGATCAGATTTGATTGCTCTGATCTGAATTGATGCGGTGCCGATTTGATCACCTGTTGCTACTGCAGATGAACCGATGGTGCAGATTGCGCCAACACGCTCTGGCAACTGCACCGCCCATTCCAATGCGCGCATTCCACCTAAAGATGGACCGACAGCTAGTAAATACTTTTTGATACCAATGGCATCTGTGAATGCAACCTCTGCTGCAACCATGTCTCTGATTGTGACTGCAGGAAAACGTGAACCCCAACGTTTACCATCGGGTGCAATCGATGATGGGCCGGTCGAGCCTTGGCATCCGCCAATGACATTGGGACAGACCACAAAATACTTATCTGTATCAAAAGGTAAACCAGGGCCAACCATTGATGGCCACCAACCAGGAACATCAGACCATCCGGTCATCGCATGGTTAACTAAAATCGCATTATCTTTCGCAGCGTTTAATGTGCCCCATGTTTGATAAGCAATAGTTACATTGGGAAGTGTCTCGCCATTTTCAAGAAGCAAAAATCCAATGGAAAGAAATTGCCGTTCACCAGGGTCATGCGTTTCAAGCCACGCACCCGTAACCACTTGCTTGTTATCCATGACAAAGAGTCCCTCACCTGCGCTTGTCGCACTAGCGACCTGTTCGTCACCCGGAGCACCCCGCCGCGGTGGAGGGTTGCCGCCTACTAAGCCGGGGCTAGTACGTAGGACTCGTGAACGGTGTAATTCTAGCGACTACCCTTCAAAAATCCCAGCCGTCACCTTTGGGTGCAGTTCTACTCGCATTGCTGCAAAAGCGGCAGCGGGCCAGCCTGAACCAAAGACGCGACGCAACAAAATGGTCAAGGCGTACTTGGGGTCATCAACAGTTGCGCGATCTAATGCGCGATAAGCAAGTTCGCTTTCCCCACGTTCATAGGCCAAAGTCGCAAATAAACAAGCAACCGGTGCAACAAATTCATTAGGCGCAATGCGCAACAAATAAAGCCACATGTTCCAATAGATATCAAATGTTTCTGCGTTGTGGGTGCCCATTGCAAAATCTCGAACTTGAATATCTGAGAGACGACCAATCACCTGTGACATTAATTCCACATCACAGTTGTATCCACGATCAGCAAATTGCATTGATAGATCTATAACTGCTGTTGCTCCATCGCGCTGCAGAAGATTTAGTTCTGGTGTAATTGGCGAGACCGCAAAAGTGTTAACGCTTTCAATGAATTCGATATCGGTGGCAAGTGGAAGCGCGGTGATACTTACATATGTATTTTCAGTTGTCATTGATTCTCATCCTTTGAAGGTGGTTGGGGCATTTACAATGGTGATTAAGGCGATGGAAACTTTCTTTACAGTGCCCGTAACTGCTCGTGTGACGGCGTTGTGCGTGTATGTGCCGTTCCAGGTTGTCAGTAAGGAAACTTGATAGGTACCTGGCTGCTTATAGATGTGATGAATGGGGCCGGATGGATATGGCCCACCGCTTTCTGTAGTGGCATACACGCTGCCATCACCAAAGCTCCAGACAAATGATGGTCGCAATGCAACATCTACAACTTCACCGATGATGTCGACTCGACTGTTGAAAAGTTTTGGCAAATCACACCAGAAATACACCGGCACATGCACCAATGGTTCAAATTCGGGTTGATATGCAACACCAGCTGTCGGAACCATTTTTGTTAAGCGATCACTCAAATTAACCTTTGTAACAGCCTTCTTAACCCGAGGCTTGTAAGTGCGTTTTACAACTGGCTTTTTTATGACTGGTTTTTTTATAACCGGCTTTGCTGATGCTGTAGGTGGAAAAAACAAAGGTACAACTGTGGGTTTAGGAGTCGGCTTGGGCTTAGGGGTTGCCTTAACCATAACTTTCTTAGGAAGCTGTGTAATTGTTTTTTTAGCAGTCGAACTGCCCTTATGGGCTTCGATAATGATTTCATTGTTGCTGGTGTAAACATTGACGCAAGCTGTTTCCTGACATTGATCAGCAGCGCCCGCTTCCTGCATACCAGCACACATAAGTGCCAGGCATAAAATTATTTTCATCATGTGCGGCACCATAAATTGCCCCGATGACTGCACTAAAAGTAACTGCGCAATCTGTGGATAGATGTGACAGGCTAAGACCATGGCAGCGCGCGATGGTGATGGTTGGGTGGAATGCGCCTGCGGAAATAAGCATTGGGGCCTAAATGGCGCGGCCGGAATTCTGATCCTTCGTGGGGCAGAAATTTTGTTACAGCACCGCGCCCCTTGGGTGCACAACGGTGACACGTGGGGAATTCCAGGTGGTGCCCGTGATTCTCATGAAAGCACTATTGAAGGTGCGTTTCGTGAAGCGATAGAAGAAACCGGAATCGATACCGAACTATTGACTCCGCTGCACACCTTTACCGATGATCATGGCAGTTGGAAATACGACACCGTTATCGCGCATGCTGCAGATGGATTAGTTGCCCACGAAGTAAATGATGAATCCCATGAAGTTCGATGGGTTCATGTTGATCACGTAAGTCAGATGGCCTTGCACCCTAGCTTTGCTAAATCCTGGCCAGAGTTACAGGAAATCCTTAATAACTTTATCGGCCCACGCTAGCTCTGATTCATTGCTGTGGGCGACTACAACAACTGTTACTCCACTTTCTGCTAACACCTTCAATAATTCAATAATTCTTTTTCTGCTGCCTCCATCTTGTGCTGCAAGTGGTTCATCTAAAAGCAACACCGGAGTCTTTTGTGCAATCGCCGTAGCAATTGATACTCGTTGGGCTTCTCCCCCAGACAAAGTTGTCACCTGTCGTTCTGCCAATGATGTTAATTCCAAGGCTCGCATTACCTCTTCTGAAGGTCCAGCCATTTCGATAATCTGCTTGACTGTAAAACCCAATGAATAGCTCTGATTTTGAATTGCTACGGCGCGAATTTCTGCCAACTGTGATGGTGGCGTCAGTATCGGATGTAAGTCATCAATTGTGATTGTGCCTTTAGTTGGGGCTATGTCTCCGGCAATTGCCGCTAACAATGTGGATTTACCGCAACCATTGGGACCGACAATTGCAGTGATTGATCCAGCCGGAATTTGTTCGCTGTAATCATAAATAATCTCTCGCCCGTCACGGACAATCGTGATCTCGTTGATAGTAATCATTGAGTTTTCCAAACATTATTCTTAATCGTCACAAGAGCAATTAAAACAGGGGCCCCTAGTAGTGATGTGACAAGCCCAATTGGTAATTCGTTGGGCTGGGCGATGCTTCTGGCAACAGTGTCTGCAACTACAACTAATAGTGCGCCAATGATCGCCGTATGGGCAATTAAATTGCGATGTATCGGACCGTAAATAAATCTAGCGATATGGGGTGCTGCAAGGCCTATAAATGCAATAGAACCAACGGTGCTGACCGCGCCACCGGCAAGTATTGATAATGCAACTAAGGCAATAAATCGAACTCGTGCAACATCGATACCCAGGTGAAAAGCGGTCGAATCGCCCAAGGAAAGTCGGTCAAGTGCTGGTGAGATCTTCCAAGCGATGATTCCACCAATAACTGCGGTGATGCTTATGCCAATCAAATTGTCTCGTGTAATCAGAGCAAGGGACCCAAAATTCCAAAATGATATTGAACGAGCATCAGCCCTAGTCACCATTGCCGATACAAGACCAACTACAGCGGTAAAGATGGCAGAGACCGCTATTCCAACAATGATTAATGCAAATGATGAAAGTTGTGATCGCAGGTTCGCTAACTTAAATGTAAGTGAGGTTGCTGCCAATGCGCCTAATGCGCCACATGCAATTGCACCAATAGATCCCACTTGCACCACACCGGTTAGGACCGCCAACACCGTGCCCAGTGATGCACCTGCTGTGGTTCCTAATATCGAAGGTTCTGCCAATGCGTTATTGCAGGCACCTTGTGCCATTAATCCAGCAAGGGCCAAGGATGCGCCAACAATCAACGCTGCTGTTACCCGCGGAATACGAATTTGCCACAAAATTTCATTACTGCCGGGTGAGAAAAGCGCTGACCAAAAGCTATCTATTTGCGCTGTACCAACATAAATGGCTACAAAAGTTGCGACAACTAGTGCAATGACTGGGGCTAGCTTCTTCACTTAAGTGCCGCACTTACTGCTGAAGCTAAAGCAACGACTAGGGATGGTGTGCGAGGACCAAAAGATAAAAGCAGTGAATCATCAACATCGATAATCGCCTGATTCTTGCCTGCCTTTGTTTGTGCCACGCCAGGTAGCTTTAGCAACCCTGAAATCCCACCAACAGATTGCAAACCCTTTGTCATCACGATAATCACATCGGGATTTAGTGTTGCCAAGCTTTCGGCGGTCATCGTATTAAAAGGTCGTGGTAGTGATGCTGCTCCAACATCTACTGCGCCAATGGCAGAAATTAATGAGTCCGCCCCCGAACCTGCTCCCCCCACCAAATAAATAGATGAAGTTCCACGAAGATACAAGAATGCAACCCTAGGTTTATCTGACAGTGTCTTTGCTTTAACCGCATTGTTCATCGCAGTATTAAGCAAGGCTCCTTGCTGCGGTGCACCAATTGCAGCTGCAACCGCTGAAACCTTTACGGAAATATCTGCAAGGGTCCAACTTTCAGGTGTCTCAACAACTTTTATGCCTGCATTTTTTATCTGATCAAGTGCGGCCTTAGGGCCAGTTGATGCATCAATAATGACTAGATCTGGATTAAGGGCAATGACCTCTTCTGGTAAAACTTGATGACCAGAAGTTGCAAGTGGAACATTCTCAAGTGCTTTTTCGGTACTTGAGATATCACGCCCAACAATAATTGATGTGGCATTAAGAGATTTCATAATCTCTGCCACACCATTTGCCAGAACTACAACACGGGACACTGAAAATGGACTGGTTGCATCAATTGAAACTGCCGACACATCATCTTGTGAGATTGTGTTGGTGTCAGAAATCTGTGAAGTAGCGCACCCTGTTAGCAGAATTGCCAGTGCAAAAACACCTATTTTCTTCACGGCCATAGTGTGCCAAAGCTTTGAGCGACATGTAGTCGAGTCCTGTCGGATAAGCATCTGTAGCAAGAGATTTAGAGTGTGCTTCATGAAGAAGCTTCTTTTCGTCTTGATTGCAACGCTTCTTTTTGCAAACAGCCCTGGAGTCCAAGCTGTAGTAGCCCAGTCTGCAACGGTAAAAGGTGCACAAGGACAACTTCTCAAGGTTTCTGCAACTACCGCCAAAAGCGGTTCGATGATCACAGTTAGTGGAAATCGTTTTGATGAAACAGTTGGAATTTATCTGGCTTTTTGTGTTGTCCCGAAAAAGGGCGAGCTGCCAACACCGTGTGGTGGCGGTGTTAACAAAGCGGGAACCGGTGAATCATCATTCTGGATTTCATCAAATCCTCCACCGTATGCAATTGGCTTAACTGATGAGTTTCTACCCGCAGGCAGATTCACCCACACAGTGAAGGTATCGAAGAAAATCGGAAAGTTTGATTGCACAAAAGTGAAGTGCGCGATCACAGTTAGAGCAGATCATCTTCGCGGCAATGACAGAAGTTACGACATGTTTATTCCAGTAAAAATCAAATGAGGAGAACAATGAAGAAGTTCGTTTTTGTAATAGGACTAGTAGCTTCCCTGTTGGTACCCGTGCAAGCACAGGCGGCCGAAACCAAGTTCACGGGTGCTCCCCTGACTAATGTGGAATCTCAAGGCGCAACAATCAACATCATGTTGCTAGGAGTTCCTGCAAAGGGTGGCTTATACATACAACAGTGCGTAGAAGCACCCGCTGGTACTCGTCCGACCATCTGCAATGAACCAGCGCAGTTATGGATTTCAACATTGCGTGGTGCCTCCTTTGCACCAACTGATGTTATTAAATTGAAGCCAGCAGGAACATTTACGACAAAGACAACCGCAGTTGATTGCACCGTTTCCAAGTGCGGAATCTTCATGAGATTCGACCACACGGTCCCAGCAGATTTTTCCGAAGATCAGTTCATTCCTTTAACATTCAAGGCACCCACTGCTACAACAGTGGTGCTACCTGCTGATGAGATCACAGCGACGGTTAATGGCGTTGTTGTCAGCACTAAGGCACCAATCACACTTGGATACCGCCAGGTATCAACTGTTTCAGCCACATCTAAAGCTGGCGCAGCCCTTACATTTGCCTCGATAGATTCAAACTGTGCGCTAAAGGGCACGGAAATTACACCTCTAAAGGGTGCCGGTAAATGTGCAATCTCGGTTACCTCTGCAGGCAATGCAACCGCCACTGGTGTGATGGCAATCGTGCCAATTGAGTTAACTTTTGGGGTGCAAACTGTCCCAGCAATTGCGGCTAAGAAATCTGTAAAACTGGCATCGACAACTAACTTCGGTCAAAAGATTACCTACAAGGCATCTGGCAATTGTTCGATTATGAAAAACACTTTGAGTGCAAAAAAGGGAACGTGCACAGTTACTGCAACTGCAGCAGGTCAAGCCGGATTGTTTGCGGGGTTAAGCACCAAAGTTGTTCTAAATATTAAATAGAGGTTAAGCCAGCGATGCAGAACGCGGTTGCAGATTTGATTTCTGCTTCTGCATCATGGCCGCCTTCAATACGCTTAGTTGAAGCATCGGTAATTGCTTGGATAAACAACAAAGCTCGCTGAGTATCTTTGACACCCATCGCAGTTAAGCCCGTAACAAGTGGTGCAAGTAATGCACGGTGTGCAGCGCCGATAGCAGCGGTGCGCTCTTGTGGCAGTGATGTTGCATTCAACGCTTTTGCTAACAAATGACGACCATCTGCAATATATGTAAGTGCGCTTTGGATCCAAGCGGCAATACTTTCAATAGGCTGTTCAGTATCAGACACCGCATCGCGCAGATAGTGTGCAAAGTTATTGAGCTCTTCTAATACTAAATCTGCAATTAAATCTGCGCTGCTTCCAAAGTACTCATAGACAGAAGTTCTAGACAATCCTGCTCGTTGTGCAACCGCTGCAACTGTTACTGCAGACCCGCCAGATTCCAAGGCGATGCCTGCAGCAGCTTCGATTAATTGGTTGCGACGCCAATCACGGTGCTGTGCAAGTGTTTCGGTTTCAATGCGAGGCATAGAATTATTCTTTCACGCTTTCCGCAAGTCGTCTCAGTGAGTCAATGACTACACCCTTTTCTGAGGTTCGCCAGAGCGGAGGCATCGAGTTAAGTAGGACACTTCCGTACCGCTTCGTCACGATGCGCGAATCCAAAATAGCTACTACTCCCCGGTCATCAACGGAACGAATCAAACGCCCCGTGCCCTGTGCCAACAAAAGCGCTGCTCTAGGCAATGAAACCTGCATAAATCCACTGCCACCCTTTGCATCCGCTTGGGCCGCGCGCGCACTCATAACTGGTTCATCGGGGCGTGGAAAAGGTATGCGATCGATTGCAACCAAAATGCAACTGTTACCAGGCACATCAACGCCTTGCCACAAGGACATGGTGCCGATCAATATCGATGTTTCATCCTTTGCAAACCTAGAAACAAGCGGTCCAACAGCATCCCCACGCTTTTGTGTGATGATTTTTATTGGTAGCTCTGCCAATACTTTACGTAAATGTAAATCTGCTGCCTCTACCCCACGCCATGATGAAAACAAGGCCAAGGTGCGACCACCTGCAGCATCAATTAACTCTCCGAGTTCAGTTAAAACTTCGATGCTTGGACCGTCACGTCCTGGCTCAGGCAAATGCTTTGGCATATACAAAACACCTTGATTAGCAAAATCAAAAGGGCTTCCAACATCTAGCATCTGAATATTCGCCGGATCTACTTCGCCTTCTTTGATTTCAGCGTTCATCTCTTCATTAACCAAAAATCCAATGCTCTTTGCCATCGAATCAAAACCATTGCCGACTGTAAGGGTGGCAGATGTTGCAATTACAGGTGTCTTGGTTAGTAAGTTTTCACGCAGGACTTCGGAGACAGATAGCGGCGCTAAGTACAAAGTTGAAAATGTTGGTTCATACCACAGCACTAAACCATCACCCATTTTTAGAAGCGTTGTTGCAGTAGTTGCGATCTCGTTGACAGCACCTTTTACTCGCGCGCGCTCTGCCAACCCATCGGTATCGATGATTTCATCATCTGCTGATAAGAATTGGATGATGGCCTTCGACGACTCCATGACTTTTCGAATGGAGAATTCAAGTGATTGTGGAATTTCTTCCAAGCGGCCCTGCGTGCCAAATTCTGTTTTGGCTGATTCTCCATAATCCACCATGGATTCATGAAAATCATTTGCCGCCTTATGAAATGCGTCTGAAAGCTTGCCCGGCATGAACTTGCGAGCCATTGCGGCGGCGCGTAAAACACGGTTGCTAGTTAACTCATCTGTAACCGCTTGGGTTGCACGATCCATAAATTCATGTGCTTCATCCAAAATCACACAATCACGTTCTGGCAAAATTGGATGTGAATCCACGATTTCGATTGCTAATAATGTGTGGTTTGTAATGACGATGTCTGCAGTCTGTGCCTTTGCTTTGGCATTTGCCGCAAAGCATTGTGAACCAAAAGCACACACATCGGCCCCGACGCATTCCCGCCCAGAAACACTATTTGCGGCCCATACTCTGCGATCAACTTCGGGAGCATCATCACGATCACCGGTCACACCCGGAGTCTTTGCCCATGCAATTAGACGCTTGGCATCCTTTTCTAGCGATGAAACCTCCATAACTAACTCGCCGTCAGGGTCCACATCATCGCTGTTCATCTTTTGCAAACAGACATAGTTTCCTACGCCCTTGTAAATCGCATATGAAATTTCGCGGCCTAGCTCTTTTTCAAGGGCCGGAACAACTGCCGGTAAATCCCTATCAACTAACTGACGTTGCAATGCAATTGTTGCTGTTGCTACTAATACTTTTCTTCCATGCACGATGCCAGGGATCAAATAGGCCAGTGATTTTCCTGTGCCAGTGCCGGCTTGCACCATTAAGTGATGGCGGTTTGTTAATGCATTTGCAACCGCTTCGGCCATTTCAATCTGACCTTCTCGTGCTGAACCACCAATAGCTTCGACAGCAACATCTAGTGCTCGACGCACCTTTGCTGACATATCGCTCATTAAAGAGCCATCAAATCCATAAACTCATTTACAGGTGTTGAAATTAGTTTGTCGTAATCAAGGCACAG
>JBILJK010000041.1:0-7810 GCA_044377285.1 Candidatus Planktophila sp. | reverse complement strand
TCCCGCACCAGTTCCGCTGACTACTACTTCGCGTAAGGACTTTTGTAAGAACTTAATTGTTGAAGGTGCTGCAGTTAATGTCCCAAGTTTATTGGGCGTAAAGGTCTGAATTACAGTTCCATCAGTTGTTACTACCGCTTTAGCGACAAGTGCCTGCCAAATTGTTCCGCCATTGCCAATTGCTGCATACATCTGGGTCAATTTAAGTGGGGTGACAACAGTGTCACCCTGACCGATAGAAAAGTTAACCGCATCTCCGGCTCGGACCTTGTCACCATCAACACAGTTTTCAGCAGCTAACTGCAACAAGAACGGTGTCTGCTGGGCCTTGGTTGCACGCTCTTTATAGTTGCAATAGAAATCTTTGTTCTGCTGGTACCAACTCTTTTTGTATTCACGGTCAGCAAGGCGCGATGTGGATTCGGTTGGCAAATCAATTCTAACCTTTTGAGTAATCTGAAATGACTGAGCAGCCTTAAAGAAGTAATCATTAGGGCTAGATTTTGGCCGCAAACCACCATCTCGAAGCCATTCATCAAAGGCAATCTGATACCAAATAGTGTCACAGGAAACTGCAATCGCCTTAGTCATGTTCATAGATCCTTGATTTTTACTATCAAAGTTCCGAAATGTACGTGTGCCAACTTCAACTTGTGATGGACATTGGTATGTAGCGTTCAAGTTATATCCAGCAGCAGCCGCTGCAACTGCAGAAACAACTTTGAATGTAGATGCTGGTGCAAACAGCCCTTGTAATGCACGATTAAGTGCCGGTACAGATTTCTTTTCGCTAAACAAATCTGTCGCCTGCTGAACCGTCAATCCTCTTTCCCAGGCATTGGGGTCATATGTTGGATACGAAGCAAGTGCCAAGATACGCCCTGTCTTTATGTCCATAACTACGGCTGCACCAGAATCAGATGTGTATCCGTTAGCTCGACCACGCAGAACAGCATCTTTAAGCGCTTTTTCTGCAGATGCTTGCAATCGAACATCCAAACTTGTTACTAAGTGATCGCCCGCAACAGGCTTGGTGTTTTGGCTTTCGCGGGTAACAGATTCTTTGCGATCAACAATTACTGTGCGAATTCCTGGCTCACCACGCAAAAATGAATCGTATTGAATTTCAAGCCCAGTCTTACCAATAGATTCACTACGGAAATACTGGTTGCCATTTCCCATTAACAAATCTGATTCAGTCAGCGGTCCGACATAACCCAGAACATGTGCTGCATTCACATCCAAATAACTTGGATAACTTCGGATTGCAACGGGCTGGGCATCTACTCCTGGAAATTGATCTAAACGCTCAACTATCTGTAATGCGACATCTGGATCAGCTGACTTTGTAATTGGAATCGGTTGGAATCTAGATCCCTGCCAGCATCCTGCCTTTTCTCCCTTAGGGAGCTCGCCACACAATCTAGTATTTTGATAGATATCTTTGTACTTAAGTTTCAACAGGACCGCCAAGCGTTTCATTACGCCAACGCCTTTATCTTCTAACTTATCGATAGCGATTCGATCGATTGTGATCGCTAAACCTGCCTTATTCAGCGCTAATGGGACTCCAAATCCATCAACAATTAATCCACGTGTAGCAGGAGCAACAACATCACGGCTTTGAATACTTAAAGCCGCGTCACGATACTTTGGGCCGGCTGCAACCTGTAAATAAAAGAGGCGACCAAATAATGCCACCATTAAGGAAACAATTAGTATCTGAACAACAAGTAAAGCAAGACGGGATTTGTTGTTCATAAAGTTGACCGTGAATCAAAAACTAATGCGTGCAAACGGCTAAATACTGGCAGCACGATCGGAGAAATTAGCAACGCCCAGAGGGTCATTCCAAACAAGGTAATGAGCACTTGAACAAATGAACCTACAGAAACCCCTAGTAGGGCACCCGTTGCGACGTAAGCGATTTCTACTAAGAGATTTGCGATAACTACAAAGAAAATAATGCCAATGGCATTTGCCCGAACATTGTCATCACCGAAACCGATGTAAGAAATTGCATAGCCGGCAATCAACATGAGCAAAGTCCATTGACCAAATGGTCCAGAAGTACTCTGAGACAAATCCATTAAAAATCCCGCTGAAAATCCAATGACCGCTGCGACTTCAGTTTCACTCAAAACCGCCCACGTTAAAGCAAAGATCAGTAATAGAGAAAAACCGCCGCCAGGTAAACGAAACTGCGAGATCACAGACTCTTGAATAACATAGATCAGAAGAAAGATTGGCGCAGCAACTGAGATCTGGCGAGTAAGCATGGTGGCTACTTAGTAGGTGTTGGCGATGGAGTTACGAAAACTGTAACCGTTGGGATTGGTGTAACCCGTGGCTTAACTGGCACTAACGCATCCCCAGGATTGGATTTTGAACCACTAACAACTACTGCCACGACTCCCAGTGTTGAAAAGTTTGTGTAATAACGAACTGTCGCAGTTTGAGCTACCGCACCTGCTGAGTTATCTACCCCTGTTACGTATCCCAGTGGAACACCTGGAACAAAGGGGCGATTTGCAATACTTCCGCGAGAAAGCAAAACATCGCCTTCTTTAATGGTGGTCGAATTATCCAATAATTGCAGGGTCGCAGAGCGTGTTCCACGACCGTCCAGAATTCCGATCTGTTGGGTGCCTGCAATGCGCGCGCCAATTCGAAAACTTGGATCACTAGCTAATTGAATGAGCGCAGTATTTGGATACACATCTTTTACAACACCAGCGATTCCATATTGCGATAAAACTGTCATGTTCTTTTTGATTCCAGCATTTGTTCCAGAATCAATTGTGATTGTTTGTGAAAATGATTGGCTGGATCCATTGCTAATTACCTTAGCGTTAACAACTTTATAGCCACCTGTTCCGGCTAAATCCAAAATACTCTTTAGCTGCTTTAGAAGAGCATCTGCATTCTTCCGATTTATCAGCTCCTGCTTCAAATTCGCATTTTCCGCTTCTAGCTTTTCAATTTGATTTCGGGTGCGACCCAAGTGGGTCACATCAGAAAAGAAATTCTTGACTGGAGTCAAAACAACACTTCCTGCTCGCTGAAATGGAGACATGATCGTTTGTGATCCTTGCTTGAAACTATCGATGACCTTTACGCCACGTAGATCCAAGGTAATTAGGAACAAAGAGGTGACCATTAAAATCACCAACAACAAACGCGCGCGTCCACCATTACGCATTAATGAAAGACCTTATCGACGAGGCTCGGAGATTAGAACCTTCTCAAGAGCTTCAAACTCCTCGATGCACTTTCCAGAACCTTCAGCAACAGCATCCAATGGACGCTCTGCAATGTGAATTGGCATTCCGGTTTCTTTGCGAAGACGCTCATCGAGACCCTTAAGAAGTGCTCCACCACCTGTAAGTACGATTCCACGATCCATTAGATCTGATGCAAGCTCAGGAGGGGTCTTATCAAGTGTGCTCTTTACTGCATTAATAATTGCATTAACAGGCTCTTCAAGTGCCTTACGAATTTCAGCAGCTGAAACAACGATTGTCTTTGGAAGACCTGTTGCTAAATCGCGACCGCGAATTTCTGCATCATTTTCTCCAGCAAGTGGGTAAGCAGATCCGATCGCCATCTTGATCTCTTCTGCTGTGCGCTCTCCGAGAAGTAGTGAGAATTCACGCTTAACCCAGTTAATAATCGATTGATCTAGCTCGTCGCCACCAACACGAATTGACAGTGATGTAACGATTCCGCCCAATGAAATAACAGCAACTTCTGTAGTACCGCCACCGATATCTACAACCATGTTGCCTGTTGGCTCGTGGATTGGAAGACCAGCACCGATTGCCGCTGCCATTGGTTCTTCAATGATGTAGACCTTGCGCGCACCCGCTGCATAACCAGCATCTTTAACTGCACGCTGTTCAACACCTGTAATACCTGATGGAACACACACAACGATTCTTGGCTTAGCCAAGTAACGACGACGGTGCACCTTTTGGATGAAGTAGCGCAACATGCGCTCTGTTGTATCAAAATCTGCGATAACGCCATCCTTTAGAGGACGGATTGCAACGATGTTGCCAGGAGTACGGCCAATCATCTTCTTTGCTTCAATACCAACAGCCAGGATTCCGCCTGTATCTTGGTTAACAGCAACTACTGAAGGCTCGTTCAAAACAATGCCACGTCCGCGTACATACACGAGCGTATTTGCTGTGCCTAAGTCAACGGCCATATCGCGGCCGATAAATGACATTCTGCTACCTTGTGACATTTTTACTCCTTGTACTTTTTTATGCGGGGAATTAATTCTTAGGGAAGAAAATTTGAATTTCACGTTCAGCTGATTCTGGTGAATCAGAGCCGTGAACAATATTTTGTACAACTTTGGTTCCTTGATCACGAGCAAGGTCACCACGGATAGTTCCGGGTGCTGCAACAGTTGGATCTGTTACACCTGCTAATGAACGGAAGCCTTCGATGACGCGATTGCCAGATGCAACGATCGCAACAATTGGGCCAGACATCATGAACTCAACTAGAGGTTCATAAAATGGTTTTCCAACATGTTCTGCGTAATGCTTTTCTAATAGTGCACGATCTGCTTGCAGCATGCGCAAAGAATCAATTGCATATCCCTTAGCTTCGATACGCGAAATAACCTCGCCAACTAAACCGCGGCGTACGCCATCGGGCTTAACGAGGATAAGTGTCTTTTCTGTGCTCACCGCCCCAGTCTATTAGGGTTTTTTCGGGCCCGCAGCCAGCAAGGCAGCGCGAGCAGCCTCACCCTTGCGGCCCACAACGATGGCCGCCACCCATAGAGCAATCAAAACCACCCCAATAATGAAGAAGGATGGCTCAACAAATCCGAAGCCGATCATCGCTATTTGCATGAGTGATCCAAATACAAATCCACCAGGACGGCGAACAAGAGCGGCTGCAACAAATAGCAAGAAAGAGACTACGCAACCATAAATAATTGCCACGTTTGACTGATCTTTCATAGCAATAAGAAGTGCGAAACCCATAGTCATGCTCTCAGCAATCAATACCGATGCTCCAAGAATTTTCATTGTGAAAACTTCTTTCGCAGATATGTACGAGCTTCACCAACTGTGACAACAGAACCGGTAACAAGAATGCCAACTGTGTCTTCACTCAGCGGACGCACAGCATCTCCAACTGCTCTATCTAATGCAGCCTCTAATTGTGAAACTTCAAATACACGATCTGCTCCAAAAATTTTGGATGCAATCTTTTCTAACTCACCAGATGGCATGGCACGTGATGAAGAACTTTGGGTAACAATTACATGGTCAACAATTGGTTCTAGTTCTTGGAATATTCCTGTTGCATCTTTATCTCCAAAAACACCAACAACAGCGATGATCTCATCAAAGTTGAATTCGTTTAATAATGTATCGGCCAATGCTTTTGCGCCATGAGGATTATGCGCAGCATCTAAAATCACCGTTGGATCGCGATGTACAACTTCACAGCGCCCAGGAGATGTCACTGCGGCAAAGCCAGCTCTAACAGCATCGATATCTAGGGGTTGGTCTCCGAAGAAAGCTTCTACCGCCACTAAGGCCGAAGCGGCATTTGCTGCTTGATGGCGACCATGTAAAGGTAAAAAGATTTCATCATATGTGTCATGAATACCTTGAATCGTTAACAACTGCCCACCAACAGCAACCGCGCGTGATGCAACTGAGTATTCGACGCCTTCGCGCACAACATCTGCCCCTACTTCAGCGGCCTTTCGGATTAACTCTTTGGCAGCCTCTGGTTCTTGCTGGGCAAGTACAACAAAGCCGCCTTCTTTAATGATTCCGGCCTTTGTTGAAGCAATTTCGTGCAGCGTATTGCCCAAGTACTCCATGTGGTCAAAACCAATAGGCATTAATACAGAAACATCGGCGTCTACAACATTTGTTGCATCCCATTCTCCGCCCATGCCAACTTCAATGACTCCCACATCAACAGGATGTTCGGCAAATGCTGCAAAAGCTAAAGCTGTAATGGCCTCAAAGAATGAGATCGGATGTTCAAATTTTGTATCCATTAAATCAAGGTAGGCAGCAATGTCGTTATAAGAAAAGATTAATTCCTTAGGATCTATTGGCTCACCGTTAATTGCGATGCGTTCGCGATACGTTTCTAGATGTGGGCTAGTAAATCGGCCTGTACGCAAACCATGGGCAAACAGCAATGAATCAATCATTCGTGATGTTGTTGTCTTACCGTTGGTGCCACCAATATGAATCGTTGGATATGTTAACTGTGGCGACCCCAATAGATCTACCAGGGCAGCAATGCGTTCGGTTGTTGGTGCGATACGAGTTTCTGGCCAACGGGCAAGCAATGCTTGCTCAATTGCATCTACGCGCTCTTGATCATCCGGTGAAATCATCATGCTTGGGGTAATCCTGCAAGTGCTGCTGTTATGCGTTCGATATCTGCTGTTGTCTTTGCAAGTCGTTCTCTAATTTCAACAACAACATCTTCAGGTGCCTTAGCCATAAAACCTTGGTTGTTCAGCTTCACTTCAGCGGTTTGCTTATCTTTTGTGGCTGTTACTAAATCTTTTTCAAGACGTGCTCGCTCTGCAACAACATCGATCGATCCAGTTAGATCAAATTCGATTGTTACTCCAGCTGCCTCGCACTTTGCACTTGGTGTTATGTCCCCAAGTTCCATGCGCACAACAAAAGCAACGGCGGATGCATAATCTGCAATATCGCCCTTTGCAATGATGCGGCCCGGAATCTTTAGTGAAGTTTTAATACCTTGATCGTTACGGAAACGACGAACCTCGGTGATGATCTCTTGCAATTGGGAAACAAGGTTTTCAGCCTTCTTATCAATATGGGCAGCGTTAGCTTTTGGCCATACAGCTACAACTAGCGACTCTCCCCCAGTAAATGTTGTCCACATCTGCTCGGTAATAAATGGCATGACCGGATGCATTAAGCGGAACAACTGATCTAAGACATGTCCCAGTACGCGCTTAGTTGCTTCAGCATTGCCTGAAGCGAAAGCTTCCTTTGAAAGCTCCAAGTACCAGTCACATAGGTCATCCCATGCAAAGTGATACATCAATTCGCATGCTCGCGAGAATTCATATTTTTCTAGCAGATCTGTTGTTTCTTTAACTGTTTCAGATAAGCGACTAAGAATCCACTTATCGATTGCATTCAGTGAATCCAGTGCAGGTAGATCACCTGACACAGTTGCACCATTCATCATTGCAAAACGGGTTGCATTCCATAGCTTGGTTGCAAAGTTACGAGAGCCACCGATCCAGTCTTCGGCTAGCGCCTGATCCGTGCCTGGATTTGCTCCACGCGCCAAGGTAAAGCGCAGCGCATCTGCCCCGTACTTATCCATAAATTCAATCGGATCAACAACGTTTCCGCGGCTCTTTGACATCTTTTTACCAAATTGATCGCGTACTAAACCATGCAACATAATTGTTTTAAATGGTGCAACACCATCCATTGCAAATGTTGACATCATCATCATGCGCACAACCCAGAAGAACAAAATGTCATAACCGGTAACAAGCACTGATGTTGGATAAAACTTTGCTAAATCTGCTGATTTTTCTGGCCATCCAAAGGTAGAAAAAGCCCATTGACCAGAAGAAAACCAGGTATCTAAAACATCTGGATCCTGAGTCCAACCAGCGGGTGCGGTTTCGTCAGGACCAACAACTTGTACCTCACCGTTTGGTCCATACCAAACAGGAATTCGGTGACCCCACCACAGCTGACGAGAAATACACCAGTCGTGCATGTTGTCGACCCATTCAAAATATCGTGGAGCA
>JBILJK010000118.1:0-2970 GCA_044377285.1 Candidatus Planktophila sp. | reverse complement strand
AGTCTTTTCTGCACGACCACGACGAACTAGCTGTTGAATTGTTGGCACTTCATCTCCATTCGTAACTTCGTTACTGATCTTTATTCACGCTTATTTGCCGACCCACGCGGTCGGGTGTGTTGCACCCGATTCGCATATGTTCCGTAAAAAGTTTTGCAACTTGTCCACGAACGCAAGCAAAGAAGCCCTATAAAAGAGCAGACGCGAAGGGTAACCCAACCCGCTCACGCGAGGCAAATCCGTGCTTTTACTCCTCCCGGCCCCCGGATGACCCTGAAATCCCCTCTTTTTGGCTCTCGGGCGTGTCGGTGACTGGGCCACATACCCCTTCTTTGCCCCCTTTTTGGGGCGAAAATGAGCCTAAATTCATCGGCAAAAGATCCCATTCAAGGGGGCTGGGTGTGGTTGGCTCCCTTCATGAGCACACCACATATCTCGGCCAAAAAAGGCGACATTGCCGATCGCATCCTTCTACCTGGCGACCCACTGCGCGCTAAGTGGATTGCAGATAACTATCTTGAAGATGTCACGCAATTTAATGCAGTGCGAAACATGTTCGGATTCACCGGAACATATAAAGGTGAACGAGTTTCTGTAATGGGAACAGGCATGGGACTGCCATCTATTTCAATTTATGCAACCGAACTTTTCAATGAATACGATGTTCAGGTAGCAATCCGTATCGGAACATGTGGTGGATTGCTCGAAAAGACAAAAATCGGCGATGTCATCCTTGCTATGACAGCATCGACGGATTCAAATATCAATCGTCGCTTTACTAACAATTTAGATTTCGCGCCACATGCAGATTTCCAACTTCTGCTAGCTGCATATGAAGCATCTAAAGGTAATCCAAATGTTCACATCGGTGGAATTGCTTCAATGGATTATTTCTATGACGAAACAGATTCTGCACAGAAGTTAATTCAGCACGGGGTTTTAGGTGTTGAAATGGAAGCTAATGCTTTGTACTCAATCGCAGCACGTAAGCAACGTCGAGCTCTTGCAGTACTAACCGTTTCAGATCACATAATTACCCACGAATCTATGCCGTCAGAACAACGTGAAAAGTCACTGAATGCGATGGTTGAAATCGCACTTAGCGCAGCATTGAAAGGATAAACAATGACAACATCAGAATGGTTATTGCTAGGAATCGTTACCTTTATTCTGATTGATTTTGCCGCAGACCGCGTTATCGATTTTTTAAATGAAAGCAACAAAAACGTTGCTTTGACAGGTGTTGCTGCAGAGATCTATAACCCAGATGAGTATGCAAAATCCTTAGAATATGGCACTGCAAAATACAAAGTTGAGATGCTGACATCAGTTATTGCCACTGTAGTAATGCTGTCAGCCATCATTTTGGGCTGGTTTGCTTGGCTAGATCAAGCTATTCGTGATCAATTTAGCAATAACTTGCTAGTTACTGTCGTATTTTTTGGGATCTTGATAGTGGTTTCAATGATCGGAACCCTTCCAGTTTCCTACTACTCAACCTTTGTTATCGAAGAAAAGTTTGGCTTTAACAAGACAACAAAGAAGCTATTTGTTATGGACACAATTAAGCAGCTCTTGCTCAGCGTGGCCCTTGGCCTGCCTGTTATTGCGCTGATTGCATGGATCTACCAAAGCCTGCAATCAACTTTCTGGCTAGTTGGCTGGCTTGCAGTCTCTGCAATTACTTTGTTTATGTTTGTATTTGGAACACGAATCTTCTTGCCGATGTTTAATAAGTTAAAGCCACTACCAGATGGTGAACTTCGTTCGGAAGTTGAGGCTTACTGTCAATCTCAAGGTTTTCCATTATCAAAATTGTGGGAGATGGATGCTTCAAAGCGTTCGACAAAGTTAAATGCATTTTTCTCTGGCATGGGCAAAGTAAAAATTATTGGCTTGTATGACACATTGATTGAAAAACTAACAACAAAAGAAACTGTTGCAGTTCTCGCGCACGAAGTTGGTCACTACAAGCGCAAGCATGTCTACACAATGTTTGCCTTCAGTAACGTTCAAACACTTGTCATCTTCTCTTTAATGGGTTGGTTACTCGGCAATCCAAACCTTTCAAAGGCTCTTGGCTCAGACATTCCAAGCTTTCATTTATCAATGATTGCTTTCTTTATGCTCTTAACACCGGTATCTACTGTGCTTGGCTTGATTAACAACTCATTCTCACGTCACAACGAGTACCAAGCAGATCAGTACTCAATTGATACCTATCCAGGTGCTCGCGAGCACATGTATTCAGCACTAAAGAAATTGTCTGTTGAATCCTTAAGTAACTTAAACCCGCATCCTGTTTATGTAGCGGTGCATTATTCGCACCCACCGATCCTGGATCGATTGGCTAACTTAAAGAAATAAACATTTCTTAAATAGAAAAGGCTCCCCGAAGGGAGCCTTTTCTATTGAGTGACTATTATCTTGGTACTTCAACCTCATCGAGACGAACAGCCTCACCAGAACCTTGTTGGTCAAATGGTGTGAAGTCGTACTCGTCGTATGCTGCGTAAACAGCGGCCTTTGCTTCTTCCGTTGGCTCAACACGAATGTTGCGATAACGAGCAAGACCAGTACCAGCAGGAATCAATTTACCGATGATGACGTTCTCCTTCAGACCGAGCAATGGATCGCTCTTCTCTGAAAGCGCGGCATCTGTAAGTACACGAGTTGTTTCCTGGAATGAAGCCGCTGACAACCATGACTCAGTTGCAAGAGATGCCTTAGTGATACCCATGAGTTCTGGGCGACCTGAAGCAGCCTTTCCACCTGATGTCACAACGCGACGGTTTTCAGTCTCGAAACGACCACGCTCTACAAGCTCGCCTGGAAGTAGATCGGCATCTCCTGCTTCAAGCACTGTGATGCGCTTTAGCATTTGACGAACAATTACTTCAACGTGCTTATCGTGAATTCCTACACCCTGTGAGCGATACACAGACTGGATTTCATTAACCAAGTGAACCT
>JBILJK010000117.1:0-2984 GCA_044377285.1 Candidatus Planktophila sp. | reverse complement strand
AGGAACAATTGTTTCGAAGATTTCCCTGAAGTAACTATCACTTTGTAGCAAAGTTTTATCTTCGATTATTTTTGCATAGTCATTATGAACTTCAAGCCCCTCACGGAAATACTTTTCTGGGACTAGATCTTTTCCACGTCCCCAAGGATTTTCTTTCGTGGAGCTATGCCACACACCAATAATTGATGGGGTTGCAATACCTAGTTCGCGACTAACACGGATTGCCGACTGTGCCATTTCCCAGGTCTGGCCACGGTGGGTAGAGGACTTGCCGTCAAAAACATTTTGTCCATCGTGGGCGATTAGCAATTGATCTGAACCTTTGGGCGGCTTCCAATAATCCACGATTCGTGCACCAAAGGTCATACGTACAACTTCGCCTGGAACTCCACGGACTTGAAAACGCTTAATCTCTTGCATCATGATTGAATTATCCCATGTCTGTGACGAAAACATCAATCATCTGGTTTCGTCGTGACCTTCGAATTAATGATCATCCTGCGCTATCGGCTGCAATCGAATCGGCGGATCAAGTAATCCCACTTTTTATTCTGGACAAGACACAAATAAATGAGGCCGGTGAAAAACTGCTGGCTTATATGGGTCAATCTCTAAGAGCTCTAGATGAATCTCTTGGAAATCGGTTGCACATTATTGAAGGTGATCAGGTCACAGTTCTTAAGGAGCTCATTAAACAATATGGGGTGGAAGAAGTTCATATATCTGCCGAATATGAGCGATACGGAGCCGAACGCGATGCAGCAGTTGAAGCAGCTGGTATCACATTAGTTCGCACAGGCAGTCCGTACGCTGTTACTCCCGGTCGAGTTCTCAAGCCAAGTGATGGAACTCCTTACAAGGTGTACACCCCTTTTTATCGCGGCTGGCGAACACATGGTTATAGAGCCCCTTCAATTACCCCAAAGAAATTTGAAATAGTTCAACCAAGCGATAAGTATCGAAACTTTCCAGATTTTCCATTCCCTGCAGAAGTGCAGGTAATTGCGGCGGGAGAAAATGCTGCACTTGCTCGATTCAAAACTTTTACCAAAAATGGATTAGATAGTTATGATGAAAATCGAAATCTTGCGTCTATTGATGGCACATCAAAGATGAGTACGTATTTGAAGTTTGGCGAGATTCACCCCCGTACTCTGCTTGAAAACCTTGGAGAAAGTAAGGCTCACGATACATTCCGCAAAGAGATTGCTTGGCGGGAGTTTTACGCGGATGTTCTCTTTAACAATCCCATGACTAATGTCGATTATTACGCACCTAAATTTGCAGAGATGCGATACGAGAAGCCCGGTAAACAATTTAAAGCTTGGTGTGAGGGAAAAACAGGATATCCCTTTGTAGATGCTGCAATGCGCCAGCTGATAAATGAAGGATGGATGCATAACCGCACCCGCATGGTTGTGGCTTCATTCCTAGTAAAAGATTTACACCTGGAATGGCAGGTCGGAGAACGATTCTTCGCCGAGCATTTAGTTGATTATGATGTTGCATCTAATGCGCATGGTTGGCAATGGACCGCAGGATGTGGCACCGATGCCTCACCGTATTATCGAATATTTAATCCAATCGAACAAGGAAAACGTTTTGATGAAAAAGGGGATTACATCCGAAAATATGTACCCGAACTAGCTCATCTTTCTGCACCCGAAATTCATGAACCATGGTTGTTCCTTGATGGTTACAGCAAGGGGTATCCAGAACGTGTGGTTGATCATGCCACTGAGCGTCTGGAATCTCTTGCTCGCTTGCAGGAAATTAAAGCCGACAAACCCCTAGACCCTCGCGCTTAGCCTTATACATCGCATTATCTGCACGCACTAACAAATCTTTATCTCCGGTGTTTTTTGCAACGCCAATACTGACGCCAAGTTGTATTTCTTGGTTGTTAATATGAAATGGATAAGACAAAGTTGCACGTAACGCCAACGCAACTTCTACAGCGCTTTCATGACCACCTTCGTATAAGACTCCAAACTCATCTCCACCAAGTCGTGCCAATAAGGCGCCATGTGGCAAAGCGCGCTCAAAGCGCAGCGCAACTTGTTGCAAAATCTTGTCTCCTGTTTCGTGACCATGGGCATCATTGATTGGTTTGAATCCATCCAAATCAAGAAGAAGCAACGCTCCTTCTTTTTCGATGAAGCTGTCGATCTCGCTTACCAAACGTCGACGGTTGGGTAGTCCGGTTAATTCATCAGTCCTAGCTAGCAATCTTTCCTGACCAATATTTTTTGCTTGAGTCAAGGCAAGAGCCATGCGTGCAAATGCAAGTGCCAACGTTGCGATCGCAGGAATCAAAGTAAATCGTGGGAAGTAATCAGGCCGAATAGCGATGAGGGCCAACAATGTTGCACTTAGTGAAACTGAAATTGATATCAGAACCGGATTAATTCCCTCGCGGGCCTTGCTATCTATTCCGGGCTGCCAAAAGCTTTCGGCAATGAGTACAAGAGCTATAACCCAACCAGTATCGAGCCATGAACCCATGAGATAGCTGCCGTTAATGTTTTGCAACAGGTACAGAAAATCTGTTAGCGCAAATACAGTTACCCCCAGGGTAAGTACTACTGCGCGCCTGGAGTAACCCTGCATTGAAACAGTTGCAACCACGACGCAGACAAGAATTAGATCGGCGATTGGGTACATAATCGCAAAGAAAGTTTCATTTATGTTGCCATCAAAATGTGGAAGCACTGGTTTTGCAACTAGCGTAGAACATAAAGTGCTTAGACCTAATCCAAATATTGAGGAATCCACAAGCTCAATAAGGGTCAGTGTTCGGTTTGCTGCAAGTAGCCGTGGTAATCCAACGATTGCAAGGGGGTAAAACAGTAAGTACAACACCTTAGAAATTGTGTTTGATGCAGATTGGGATGAAAAATAGACCGCTGTACTGGCAAGAGTGGAACCAATGGCCCAAAACGCAACTGCTATGGCGATACTTGGCTTAGCAACTCTGTCGCTTA
>JBILJK010000116.1:0-2998 GCA_044377285.1 Candidatus Planktophila sp. | reverse complement strand
CCAATGGCCCGCTTCATAGTTTCAGGACCTGCGGCGTAGTGCGTTGCCGGGAAGATGAAGATCTCTTCTTCCTCTCGGATGATCTCCCCCGTTAACGGATGAAGCGTGGTCAATTTTTCAATCTCATCACCAAACATTTCGATACGAATAGCTAACTCTTCATACATAGGGATAATTTCGATGGTATCTCCACGCACGCGGAATGTTCCTCGCTCAAAAGCCATGTCATTACGTTTGTACTGAACATCTACAAATCTACGAAGCAAGGCATTGCGTTCGATTTCTTCACCAACTCGCAGGCGCACCATGCGATCCACGTATTCCTGTGGAGTTCCAAGTCCATAAATACAAGAAACAGTTGCCACGACTATGACATCACGTCTGGTCAGAAGTGAGTTAGTGGCAGAGTGACGCAACCGCTCTACCTCTTCATTGACACTGGAATCCTTTTCAATAAAGGTGTCTGTCTGTGGAACGTACGCTTCTGGTTGGTAATAGTCGTAATAGGAAACAAAGTATTCGACCGCATTGTTGGGCAGTAGCTCACGGAACTCATTTGCTAGCTGGGCTGCAAGAGTCTTGTTTGGTGCAAGCACCAAAGTTGGGCGCTGTAACTGTTCAATGAGCCAGGCAGTTGTCGCCGACTTTCCGGTACCAGTTGCACCCAGTAGAACGACATCTTTTTCGCCAGCATTAATTCGCTTTGTAATTTCGGCGATAGCGGCAGGCTGATCTCCTGCGGGAACATAGTCACTGATTACTTGAAAGGGCTCAACTCTGCGTTGTAGATCAGATATTGGGCGCATTTGCCAAGCCTACTTATTTATTATCGTGGAGGCTATCCCAAATGTTTTCAACCTGGCGGAGCAGCTCATCTTCACTTCCATCATTTTCTATGAGGAAATCAGCAACCTCTATACGCTGTTCACGAGTGGCCTGCGCTGCTATACGGCCTTCAATCTCTGAGATATGCATTCCCCTGCCCCGCAAACGAGCAATACGGTTTTCCATTTCAGATTCGACCGTTATAACTACATCAAATTTTTCATGTGCCTTTGTTTCAACCAACAATGGAATCTCATAGACCAGAACCTGATCACCCTTCAAGGATGCAACCGCTTCTTCAAATTCTCTACGAACAAATGGATGAATTATGTTTTCCAATTGTGCTTTAGCGGCTGGATCTCTAAAAATCAGATCACCCAAGGCTCGACGATCGA
This sequence comes from Candidatus Planktophila sp., assembly GCA_044377285.1. GTDB lineage: Bacteria > Actinomycetota > Actinomycetes > Nanopelagicales > Nanopelagicaceae > Planktophila. Next base: position 1,778 of record JBILJK010000116.1, on the reverse strand, counting down.
TGTTTCCATCTTTCAAAATTCCATCTCCGAATATCGCTACAACTTCATCAAAGCCATCTGATCCACGTTCAATCGCGGCCCTAGCCAACTGATCCGCATCAACCACCAGCGCACCGAGTTCAGCAAAGTACTGCGCGGCAAGTGACTTGCCGCAACCAATTCCCCCAGTCAACCCAATAACCCGCATACTGAAATCTTAGCGTGACTGAATTCTTTTAAAAGGGGATTTGGATGGAGCAAGAAAGGGTCAAACGTTCTGCTTTCGGCGCCGCCAAATCCCCGATACATAAAAAAGAGTCCAGTTGAAGTAAGCGAGGGTCAAACGTTTTTCTCGCGACTTCAAGCTGGACTCCCTTTTAGGAGTATTACTTATTCGGCAGCAACAACTTCTTCTGCGCCTTCAGCTGGAGCAGCGGCTGCGTCTGCAACCTTTGCTTCTGACTTCTGCTTCTTGTGTGCCATGAAACGCTCCTGCGCTTGGGCGTACTGCTTTTCCCATTCTTCGCGCTGTGTTTCATATCCTGGCTTCCACTCTTGTGAATCTGCATCGAAACCTTCAGGGTAAATGAAGTTTCCTTCTGCGTCATAGCGAGCAGCCATTCCGTACTGAGTTGGATCAAATGCTTCGATCTCAATCTCATGTCCTTCATTAGCTTGCTTGAGTGATAGTGAAATACGACGACGCTCTAGGTCGATGTCGATAATCTTTACAAATAGCTCATCATCAACCTGAACAACCTGCTCTGGAATTTCAACGTGGCGTTCTGCCAACTCTGAAATGTGAACTAGGCCTTCAATTCCTTCGTGAACACGAATAAATGCACCGAATGGAACGAGCTTTGTCACAACACCTGGAACAACCTGATTGATTGTGTGTGTGCGAGCAAATGCCTGCCATGGATCTTCTTGTGTTGCCTTCAGTGAAAGCGATACACGCTCGCGCTCAAAATCAACTTCGAGAACTTCAACAGTTACTTCGTCGCCAACTTCAACAACTTCACCTGGGTGATCAATGTGCTTCCATGAAAGCTCTGATACGTGAACCAAACCATCAACGCCACCAAGGTCAACGAATGCACCGAAGTTAACGATTGATGAAACAACACCTGTGCGAACCTGGCCCTTTTGAAGCTGGTTGAGGAATGTTGTACGTGATTCTGATTGTGTCTGCTCTAGGAATGCACGACGTGAAAGAACTACGTTGTTGCGATTCTTATCTAGCTCGATGATGCGTGCTTCAACCTGCTTGCCAATGTATGGAGTCAGATCGCGAACGCGACGCATTTCAACAAGTGATGCTGGAAGGAAGCCACGTAGACCGATGTCAACGATAAGTCCGCCCTTAACAACTTCAATAACTGTACCGACGACAACTTCGTCGCGCTCCTTTTTGCCTTCGATGTCTCCCCATGCGCGTTCGTACTGTGCGCGCTTCTTGGAAAGAATTAGGCGACCCTCTTTGTCTTCTTTCTGAAGAACAAGAGCTTCAATAATCTCACCGACTTTAACGATTGAGTTTGGATCTGCATCGTGGCGAATTGAAAGTTCGCGAGAAGGAATAACACCTTCAGTCTTGTATCCGATATCGACAAGAACTTCGTCGCGTCCAACTTGAACAACAGCACCTGAAACTAGGTCGCCATCATTGAAATTTCTGATTGTGCCTTCGATTGCTGCTAGAAAATCTTCAGCTGATCCGATGTCATTTACTGCAATTTGTGGTGTAGACAATTGTGCTCCGTAGGGATAGAAAGTAGTAGTTCCCGCTTTCGCGGCTG
>JBILJK010000115.1:0-3053 GCA_044377285.1 Candidatus Planktophila sp. | reverse complement strand
TAGGTGATCATTGATCCGAAGTAAGAAATCAAACCGGCAGCCCACAGCAAGGAAAAATCCCTCGACTTACGTAAGGGGGCTAGATCAATAACGAAATTGGCCACCCGCCAACCCTAGTTGAAGGTCTGCGCCTCGGTGGGGAAGTTGCCCGAACGAACATCATCAGCAAATTCAGTAGTAGCTGCCAACATTTCGGCTCTCAAGTTGCGATATGCCTTTGCTAACTTCGGGGCCTTTTTGGTGATGCCCATTAAATCGGTCCAGACCAGGACCTGTGCATCACATGTAACACCAGCACCGATACCGATAGTTGGAATTGTTAACTCCTTTGTGATTCTGGCCGCTAGTTGTGCAGGGACTAGTTCAAGGACAATGGCAAAAGCTCCAGCCGCTTCTAACGCTTTAGCTGCTTCGACAATTACATCGCCATCGGTGCGGCCCTGAACTTTGTAGCCACCTAATTGATGCATTGATTGGGGGGTCAATCCCACGTGGCCCATCACCGGAATCCCGCTAGCAACTAATTTCTTTACGGTCTCTGTGTGCGCGCCTTCAAGTTTTACCGCCATCACACCAGATTCTTTGAAGAAGCGAACCGATGTAGCAAGGGCTAATTCGGGGGATGCTTCATATGATCCAAAGGGCAGATCTGCAACAACCATTGCCCGCTGTGATCCACGGACTACTGCGCGAGCAAGGGGAATCAATTCATCAACGGTTACTGGAATTGTGTTCTCTTCGCCCAGAAAATTATTGCCGGCGCTATCGCCAACTAGCAATACAGGGATTCCGGCCTCATCAAAGATTTCGGCGGTCATAGATTCGTATGAAGTAAGCATTGCCCACTTTTCGCCGCGTTGTTTAGCGGCGGCCAAATCTAAGATTGTGATGCGTCGGTGCAGGGCACCGCCATAAAGGCTTTCCATTTAATGTCCTCTCCTCGAAGCCGCTTGTAGCAGTCCCCGGGTACATTGATAAGGGTACCCCCGTTACACTTGAAAAATGAAGTTGCGCGTGGCGCTAGCCCAAATCAACCCAACGGTTGGCGACCTTGCGGGCAATGCTGGGCTGATCGCAGACTCTGTTAAAAAAGCGCAGGCACAGGGTGCACATCTGATTGTGTTTCCCGAAATGATCGTGACTGGTTACCCCGTTGAAGATTTAGCGCTGCGTCCGTCCTTTCAAGCAGCCAGTATCCGTGCAGTTCAAGAAATTGCCGCAAGCATTACCGGCGACATCGTTGCTGTCGTCGGTTATTTAGACCAAGGACCAAAGAATGCAGTTGCCGTCATTCACAATGGAAAGATCACTGGCACCTATGTAAAGCGCCACCTTCCCAATTACGGCGTCTTTGATGAGTTCAGAAACTTTGTAGCAGGGGATCAAAACCTTGTTGTACGAATCCATGGAGTTGATGTTGCGGTGGCTATCTGTGAAGACATTTGGCATTCAGTAGATTCCATTACAGCGCGGACCCCAGGATTACTGGTTGTTCCTAACGGTTCTCCATTTGAACGCAATAAGGATGATGTGCGTTTGGCACTTGTGCAAAAGCGGGCCACAGAAATTGGAGCCCCTGTTGCATACGTCAATATGACAGGTGGCCAGGATGATTTGGTCTTTGATGGTGACAGCATTGTTGTTAGCAAAGATGGCTCCGTTCTTGCCAGGACCGCGCAGTTTGATGATCAATTAATTGTTATTGACATTGATTGTGCTGAAGGAACTTCACGACCTGATGTTGTGATTTCCGAAGAACCGACAGCACTTTCGGATTCAGCAAATTCTTCAATTGCCACGCCTCTTTCAGATGAAGCTGAAATGTGGCAGGGCCTGGTCATGGGGCTTCGTGATTATGTTGGCAAGAATGGATTTAGATCAGTTGTCCTTGGACTTTCTGGTGGAATTGATTCGGCACTTGTTGCTGCAATCGCAATTGATGCATTAGGTGCCAAGCGGGTTAATGGTGTTGCCATGCCTAGTAAATACTCTTCACACCACTCTGTTGAAGATGCCCAAGTGATGGCAGATGCCACAGGTATTCACTTTAGAATCGCCCCGATTGCACCTATGGTCGATGCCTATATGGGCAACATGGTTCTTAAGGGTTTGGCTGAAGAGAATCTGCAGGCACGAGTTCGCGGCACAACATTGATGGGGATATCTAACCAAGAAGGACATCTGGTTTTGGCAACAGGAAACAAAAGCGAGTTAGCTGTGGGGTACTCAACTCTCTATGGTGATGCCGTAGGCGGCTTTGCTCCGATTAAAGATATTTATAAAACCGATGTCTGGGCGTTGGCTAGATATCGCAATGCGCTGGCCTTAGAGCGTGGGGAGGTTGCACCAATACCTGAGCGTTCAATTACCAAAGAGCCAAGCGCCGAACTGCGTCCAGATCAAAAGGACTCAGATTCATTGCCAGATTATTTGCTATTGGATCAGGTGCTACGTGCCTATGTTGATGAAGATCATGGATACGAAGCTCTTTTGGCCGATGGTTTTGATCCTGATCTTGTGCGACGAGTTATTTCTCTGGTTGATAAGGCTGAATACAAGCGACGTCAATATCCGCCTGGCACCAAGGTTTCGGGACGAGCTTTTGGAAAAGATCGTCGTTTGCCAATGACCTCACGCTGGAATGAGCAATAGTTTTTGCGAATACTTTGCAACTCGCTTAATTAATTCTATTTAGTAGAATTTGCACATGCTTACGATCATCAACTGGTTGTTTACACGAAACCGTGTTGTTGATTTCTGCCTGTCTACATCCTGCAGCTGCTAGTACTTTTTCTTTTCGCAGCCAATTTAATTTCTATTTCACCAACTTAACTTTTACAGGGAGAATCATGAAGGTATACAACAGCATCACAGAAATTTTTGGAAACACACCATTACTTCGTATCAACAAGATCACTGATGGTGCCGCAGGAAATGTTTATGCCAAGCTGGAATTTTATAACCCAACATCATCTGTTAAGGATCGTCTTGGAGTTGCCATGATTGATGCCGCCGAAGCTAGTGGTGAACTAAAGCCAGGTGGCACAATTGTT
>JBILJK010000147.1:0-3055 GCA_044377285.1 Candidatus Planktophila sp. | reverse complement strand
AGAATCTTGTTTAGTTCAACAATGTCAGCCATTAGACCGTCATATTCATCGTTAATCTTTTGACGCTCCAACGCGGCGATGCGACGCAGCTGCATATCCAAAATTGCATTTGCTTGAATTTCATCAACATTAAGCAGTTTCATCAATCCTGTGCGAGCTTCTTCAGGTGTTGTTGATGCACGAATTAAAGCAATTACAGCGTCTAGGGCATCTAGGGCTTTTAAGTAACCCTGCAAGATGTGCGCACGTTTTTCTTTTTCCGCTAAACGGTACTTAGTGCGGCGAACAATAACTTCGATTTGGTGTTCGATGTAGTAACGAATGAATTCATCTAGACGCAATGTGCGCGGCACGCCATCAACAAGTGCCAACATGTTTGCACCAAATGTGTCCTGCAGTTGTGTTTGTTTGTACAAGTTGTTTAACACAACCTTTGGAATCGCAGATTGCTGCAAAACAATTACAAGACGTTGTCCCAAACGTTCATTACCTTCATCGCGAACATCTGCGATGCCCTTAATTTTTCCATCCTTAACAAGCTCTGCAATTTTTAGCGCAAGGTTGTCTGGGTTAACTTGGTATGGAAGTTCAGAAATTACAAGACATGTGCGTTTATTGATCTCTTCTACCTGAACAACTGCGCGCATTGTGATTGATCCGCGCCCGGTGCGATATGCCTCTTCGATTCCTGTACGTCCAACAATTAACGCTTTTGTTGGAAAATCTGGACCCTTAACAATCTTGATTAATTCATTAAGTAGCTCTTCTTGTTTCATCTCAGGATGTTCAAGAGAGTAAATAACTGCTTCACCAATTTCGCGCAGGTTGTGCGGTGGAATATTGGTGGCCATTCCAACTGCGATACCCGCAGAACCGTTAACTAAAAGGTTTGGTAAGCGGCTAGGTAAAACTGTTGGTTCTTGTGAACGACCGTCGTAGTTTGGAATGAAATTAACTGTGTCTTCGTCTATATCCCGCATCATTTCCATGGCAAGTGATGACAAACGTGCTTCGGTGTAACGCATCGCAGCAGCTGGATCGTTTCCGGGAGAACCGAAGTTTCCATTTCCATCGATCAGTAGGTATCTAAGAGACCAGTGCTGGGCTAGGCGTACAACAGAGTCGTAAATAGCGGTGTCACCGTGTGGGTGGTAATTACCCATGACATCACCAACAATGCGTGAAGATTTGTAATAACCCTTGTCTGGGCGATAACCAGCGTCATACATTGCATATAAAACGCGGCGGTGAACAGGTTTTAAACCATCTCGAACATCTGGCAGTGCGCGACCGACAATAACTGACATCGCGTAATCAAGATACGAACGGGCCATTTCGACTTGAAGATCAACTGTTTCGATCTTGTCAAAGTTTTCCAGGTTCTTTGGGTTTAATTCATCCATTAGATATCCAAGAACCTAACATCTTTTGCGTTGCGTTGAATAAATGCTCGGCGCTTTTCAACATCTTCGCCCATTAATACTGAAAATAAATCATCTGCAGCTACAGCATCATCTAATGTGACTCGAACTAAGACGCGGTGTTCTGGATCCATGGTTGTATCCCATAGCTCCTTTGCTGGCATTTCACCTAAGCCTTTAAAACGCTGAATTCCATCATCTTTAGGTAAACGCTTTCCTGCAGCAACACCGAGTTCGATCATGCCATCGCGTTCGCGATCACTAAATGCATATTCAACTGGTTCTTTACCCGCCCACTTCAATTTATACAGTGGAGGTTGAGCGAAGTACACAAATCCTTGTTCGATTAATGGACGCATAAAGCGGAATAACAAGGTTAGAAGAAGTGTACGAATGTGTTGACCATCAACATCAGCATCTGCCATCAAAATAATTTTGTGGTAGCGAAGTTTTTCGACATCAAAATCATCGTGCACACCGGTACCTAGGGCGGTAATTAACGCTTGAACTTCATTGTTTTGTAGGACGCGATCAATGCGTGCTTTTTCAACATTCAAAATTTTTCCACGGATTGGAAGTACTGCTTGGTTGCGCGAATCTCGTCCGCCTTTTGTTGAACCACCTGCAGAGTCACCTTCGACAATGTATAGCTCACATTTTGCAGGATCAGTCCATTGGCAATCAGCTAACTTGCCTGGCATTCCACGACCTTCAAGTAATCCTTTTCGGTTGCGGCTTAAATCGCGAGCTTTACGTGCGGCAACACGAGCTGCGGCTGCATCAATGCTTTTACGTACGATGTCCTTGCCTTCGGCAGGGTTTTGTTCAAACCAACTAGTTAGCTCTTCGTTGACAATTTTTTGTGTAAATGTTTTTGCTTCCGAGTTACCGAGTTTTGTTTTTGTCTGGCCTTCAAACTGTGGGTCAGCAAGTTTGATAGAAACAATTGCGGTTAAACCTTCTCGAACATCGTCACCTGTTAAACGGTCTTCCTTCTTTTTAATAAAGCCTTGTTCTTCACCAAACTTATTAACAATCGATGTTAACGCTGTGCGGAAACCTTCTTCGTGGGATCCGCCTTCGTGGGTGTGAATTGTGTTTGCAAATGTATAAACAGATTCAGAAAAACCGGCATTCCATTGCATGGAAACTTCTAATGAAATCTTGTTCTTCTTATCCTCTGATGCAAAGGAAATAATTGATTTATGTGTTTCACCGCGGGTTGAATTAAGGTGCTTAACAAAATCTGCGATACCGCCGTCATATTCATAGCGAACGGTTAATTGTTCACCTTTTTCATCAACGTGTCCGTCACGCATATCCGTTAAAGTTAAAATTAAACCTTTATTAAGAAATGCCATTTCGCGAAAACGTGTTGATAAAACTTCAAAGGAAAAATCTGTGGTTTCAAAGATCTCCTTTGATGGCCAAAATTGAACAGTTGTTCCGGATTGTGACGATGCATCACCTTTACGAACTGGTGCTACTGGAACACCTAGTTTGTACTCTTGATACCAAAAACTTCCGTCGCGTTGAACAATTACGGAAAGATCTGTACTAAGTGCGTTAACAACTGAGATACCAACACCGTGTAAACCACCGGAAACTGAATAACCGCCATCGCCGAATTTTCC
>JBILJK010000151.1:0-3060 GCA_044377285.1 Candidatus Planktophila sp. | reverse complement strand
GCTGAGTTCTTGTGAAGAACACCCTTTTGAACTGCGACATCTAGTGACTGTGATGCAGCGCGGAGTTCAGTTGTGATCGCAGCAGCATCTCCTGCTGTTACAGCGTCGCGGAACTTACGTACGGCTGTCTTGATAGATGAGCTCACAGACTTGTTACGAAGGCGTGCCTTCTCGTTGGTCTTGATGCGCTTGATCTGAGACTTGATATTTGCCACGTGCGTAGTTCTCCGAACTTTAGGTTTAACGTTGAGGGGTAAGGGTACCGAGTTGAGCGCTCATGCTCAAATCGGGGTCCCTGCTAAGCGGTAATAATGCCTGATGATGAGGCACGGCGGCGCTTTCGGCCACCTGCCTTTGCCTCGACCTTTGGAACCTCTGACTCCTCAGTCTTAACGTCTTCGGTCTTAACCTCTTCATTCAGTGATTCATGGAACTCATGCCCTGTCGCATCCTTTTCATCGGCATCTTCATGCTGAGAGGAAGGAGTATCGATCTGAGGTGCTGGCGCCTTCATCTTTACAGGTTCCATATGAATATGAATTCCACGTCCGCTACATGAATCACATGTAGTTGAGAAGGCTTCGATCAATCCCTGACCAACACGCTTACGTGTCATCTGAACAAGACCAAGAGAAGTTACTTCGGCAACCTGGTGCTTAGTGCGATCGCGACCAAGGCATTCAACCAAACGACGCAACACAGCTTCACGGTTTGATTCAAGAATCATATCGATGAAGTCGATAACAACGATTCCACCTAAGTCGCGAAGACGTAGCTGGCGTGCAATCTCTTCTGCTGCTTCCAAGTTGTTCTTGGTAACAGTCTCTTCCAGGTTTCCACCCTTGCCGATGAATTTACCGGTGTTAACGTCAATAACAATCATCGCTTCTGTGCGGTCGATGACAAGTGATCCACCTGAAGGCAGATACACCTTGCGATCAAAAGCCTTTGCAAGTTGTTCTTCAACGCGGAAGTCAGCAAACAAATCACCAGTGCCGGTGTATTTTTCAATCTTTTGCGTTAACTCAGGTGCGATAAAGCCTAGATAGTTTGTAACTTCATCCCAAGCAGTTGATCCCTGAACAGTTAGCTTGCGGAAATCTTCATTGAAGATATCGCGAATAACACGAACAGCCAGATCTGGCTCTTCGTATAGCGCGGCAGGTGGATGGAAGTTTGCATTCTGGCTCTTGGCATAGATGTCATCCCATTGCGCTTTCAGACGTGTAACATCATTAGTTAAATCTTCTTCGCTCACACCTTCGGCGGCGGTACGAACAATCACACCAGCTTCTTCAGGAATCAAATTCTTCAAGATTGCTTTCAAACGTGTGCGTTCTTCTTCAGGCAAGCGCTTTGAAATACCTGACATTCCGCCACCTGGAACATAGACAACATAACGTCCTGGCAAGGAAATTTGGCTTGTTAAGCGCGCACCCTTTTGACCAATTGGATCCTTAGTTACCTGAACTAATACAGGCTGACCTGTCTTTAGAACTGTTTCAATTTTGCGTGGTGCTGACTCTGAAATTCCAGCTGCATCCCAATTAACTTCACCAGCGTAGAGAACAGCGTTGCGTCCCTTACCGATATCAACGAATGCTGCTTCCATTGAAGGAAGAACGTTTTGTACGCGACCTAAATAAACGTTACCTACGTATGATTGGTTGCTATTGCGGTTGACGTAGTGCTCAACCATGACGCCATCTTCGATAACTGCAATCTGTGTGCGGTCTGCAATTTGGCGAACCAACATTTCACGATCAACATTTTCGCGACGTGCTAAGAATTCTCCATCAGTGATAATTGTTCCGCGCTTGCGATATGGCTCGCGGTAATCGCTGCGGCCACCGCGGTCGTAACGATCTCCACGATCTCCACGATCATTGCGGTCACGACGATTGCGGTTGTTATTACTGCGTTCGGTGCGCTCTGCACGCACTGGTCGTTCACGCTTTTCGCGGACCTTAACAACTGTGATGACACCATCTTCTTCAATGGTCTCCCCTGGTGTTACACCTTCACCTGTTGCGCGACGGCGTCGGCGACGGCGAGTAGAGGTTGAGCCTTCAGCTGAATCCTCATCTGTTGACTCTTCACTTGAATTCTCATCTGTAGTGTCTGAATTAACCGCATCAGTTGAACCTGGCTTGCGACGACCACGGCCACCACGACGGCGACGACGATTGCGGTTTGCGCGCTCTTCAGAATCACCAGACTCGGATTCAGTTGCAACTGCCGGCTTTTCTGAAACTTCAGAACTTTCTTTTTTCGCAGCAGCCTTCTTGCGCGGCTTTGTATCTGCTACCTCTTTCTTTGCAGCTGGCTTTTCTGGAGCTGCCTGAAAGATTGCAACGGGGATTGCTACTGCTTTTTTACGAGTTGTCTTTTTTTCCTCGGGAGCATCCATCGTTGGGGTCTCTACTTTTGTTGTAGCTTTCTTAACCGCACGCTTGCGCGGTGTTTTAGGCTCAATCGCCATGGCACCAAATCCTTTGTGTCTGCTTGTGCAGACTGTCTTCTTAAAAAATCCTGTTGGGTTTTCCGTACCGTTCGCGCTGGGCTTGTTTCGCGATTGATCGCGAGCCGCGCTGAACTAGTGCCCTAATTATGGCAGAGCCAGGGCGTTTTGCCTATTTACCCCCGTAAACGAGCGTGGACATTTTGCAGCAAGCCAATCCCGATCAATGTGGCAAACATCGACGAGCCACCATATGAAATAAACGGTAATGGGACACCGGTCATGGGCATCAACCCCAAAGTCATTCCAATGTTTTCAAAGATCTGGAATGCAAACCAGGCAATTACCCCAGTACATACCAATCGTCCAAAGGGGTCATTGGTTCGACGTGCAATTGAAAAACCGCGCATCAGTAAAATTAGATACAAAATCAAAATTGCGCCACTGCCTAAGAAACCTAGTTGTTCGCCCGCAACTGTAAAAATAAAGTCTGTTTGTTGCTCTGGCACAAACCGTCCACTTGTTTGTGGGCCATTAAATAATCCAGTACCAATCAATCCACCTGATCCCACAGTGATGCGCGCTTGGCGCAATTGATA
>JBILJK010000114.1:0-3109 GCA_044377285.1 Candidatus Planktophila sp. | reverse complement strand
AAGTGCTAGCCAGACAGATTTTGATTTTGTGCGCAAAATTATTGATGAAAATTTGATTCCAGATGATGTAGTCATTCAGGTTTTAACCCAAGCCCGCGAGTCATTAATCATTCGCACCTTTGAAGCCATCAAGGGTTCAAAGCAAGCAATTGTTCACTTATACAACTCCACATCTACTTTGCAGCGCCGAGTCGTTTTTGGTCTTGATAAAGATGGCATTAAAAAGATTGCTACTGATGCAGCCAAGATTTGCTTGGATTTGGTGGCAACTGTTCCTGAAACCAAGGTTTCATTTGAGTACTCACCAGAGTCATATACGGGCACCGAGCTTGAATTTGCGGTCGAAGTTTGTAATGCGGTCAATGATATCTGGAAGCCAACCCCGCAATGGAAGACCATCATGAATCTTCCAGCAACAGTTGAAATGGCTACACCAAATGTTTATGCAGATTCCATTGAATGGATGTGCCGCAACTTAAATAATCGTGACAGCGTGATTGTTTCTCTTCACCCTCACAATGACCGAGGCACAGGAGTTGCAGCAGCAGAGCTTGGTTACTTGGCCGGTGCTGATCGCATCGAAGGAACATTGTTTGGAAATGGTGAGCGCACCGGAAATGTTTGCCTTGTAACACTTGGTATTAACTTAGTCACCCATGGAATTGATCCACATATTGATTTTTCAAATATCGATGAAGTTCGTCGAACTGTTGAATACGCTAATCAATTGCGTGTTCCTGAACGTCATCCTTACGGCGGCGACCTTGTGTTTACCGCGTTTTCTGGCTCTCACCAGGATGCAATTAAAAAAGGTTTTGATCATTTAGCGCGTGATGCAAAAGCTGCAGGCAAAGAAGTACGTGATCACACGTGGGCTATTCCTTATCTGCCTATCGATCCACTTGATATTGGTCGTTCATACGAAGCAGTTATTCGCGTAAATTCACAATCAGGCAAGGGCGGTGTTGCTTACTTAATGAAGAACGAGCATCACCTTGATTTGCCGCGACGCTTACAAATTGAATTCTCTAAAAACGTACAGGCAAAGACTGATGCCGAAGGCGGCGAAGTAAGTGCTGAAGATTTGTGGAGCATCTTTGAAGATGAATATTTACCAACAGAGAGCGCACCATGGGGTCGCTTCCGACTTAAGGGCTTGTCACAAAATTCAGTCCTTGGTGAAGATGTTTATCTGACTGTTGCACTTACAGATCGTGGCGAAATGCATGAACTTAAGGGACAAGGAAATGGTCCGATTGCTGCCTTCTGCAATATTTTGCAGGCATACGGAGTAGATGTTCAAGTTCTGGATTACTTCGAGCACGCGTTGTCTGCAGGTGGCGATGCCTCTGCTGCTGCCTACCTTGAATGTGCAATCGATGGCGAAGTCTTCTGGGGCGTCGGAATCGATCCCAACACGACAACAGCTTCATTAAAAGCGGTCGTGTCTGCGATAAATCGCGCAATTCGCTAACACACGCACTACCTTTACCCGTATGAGTTTGTACCGGGATGAGGCAATTGTTTTACGCACTCAAAAACTCGGAGAAGCAGACCGCATCATCACAATGTTAACCCGTGATCATGGACGTATTCGTGGTGTTGCAAAAGGGGTTCGCCGAACAAAATCAAAGTTTGGTGCTCGGCTTGAACCAGGAAGCCATGTAGATATTCAGCTGTACACCGGGAAAACTTTTGACACTGTCACACAAGTAGAAGCGTTAATGAATTACGGCGAAGCGTTAACCGAGGATTATCAACGCTGGACTGTTGCTGCAGCGATTTTGGAAGCGGCAGAGCGATTTACAAGCCAAGAAAATGAGCCAGCGCTGCAAGAGTTTCAATTAGTTGTTGGTGGCATGAAAGCATTAGCGGAAAATCGATACGAACCATTATTAATTCTGGATGCATTTTTATTGCGCTCACTTGCAGTCGCTGGTTACGCCCCATCGATGACAATCTGTTCTAAGTGCGAGACTCCCGGACCTCATCGCTACTTTTCTTTAGTGGGTGGAGGATCGGTGTGTGCAGATTGTCGGCCATCTGCGTGCGCAACTCCTGCGCCAGAGACTTTAGATCTCATGGGCGCATTGCTTTCAAGTGATTGGGATGTGGCCACAGCAAGTGAAGGAAAATTTCGACGCGAGGCTAGTGGTTTAATCGCAGCTTACTTACAATGGCACCTTGAACGCGGCCTGCGTTCCTTGCCGATGGTGGAGCGGGTATGACAATTAAGATTCCTAATCACGTTGCAATAGTTATGGATGGCAATGGTCGCTGGGCCCAAAAGCGTGGTCTGCCTCGCACTGCAGGACATGAAGCAGGAGAAGCGGCACTATTTGATGTTGTCGAAGGTGCAATCGAATATGGTGTTAAAGAAATAAGTGCGTATGCATTTTCAACTGAAAACTGGAGACGCTCACCTGATGAGGTGAAGTTCTTGATGGGTTTTAATAGAGATGTTATTCGCAGACGCCGCGATCAGATGAATGAAATGGGTGTTCGAATTCGCTGGATAGGACGCCCTAAGCGATTGTGGAGCAGCGTTATAAATGAGTTGGAAGAGGCTGAAGAGCTAACAAAGAAGAATAAGAAGTTAACTTTAAATATGTGTGTTAACTATGGCGGGCGAGCAGAGATTGTCGATGCCGCTGCAGAGCTTGCACGTGATGTGAAGCGCGGCAAGATTAAAGCTGATGCGATCACCGACAAGGTATTTGCTAAGTATTTAGACTCTCCGCAGATGAGTGATGTGGACCTGTTTCTACGCTCATCTGGGGAGCAGCGCACCAGCAACTTCCTGCCATGGCAAAGCGTTTATGCAGAGTTTGTATTTATGGATGTGCTGTGGCCAGATGTCACTCGCAAAACTTTGTGGAAAGCGATCGAAGAGTATTCCTCTAGAGATCGAAGATTTGGTAAGGCTTAAGCGGCTGGGAAATCCATAGGTGTTGGAGCGGTTAAATGGGCCTGACACATTGCACAACGAGCGTTATCAAGTAAGTACATCTCGATCTCATAGGTATCTGGACTAAACGACGCAGTTATTTCTAAGAGATGCGAGCCGCATGCAGGGCATGCGCAGGTTGGAATTCCTCTAAAGTCGCCC
>JBILJK010000113.1:0-3143 GCA_044377285.1 Candidatus Planktophila sp. | reverse complement strand
TTTTTCCCCCCATTTGGGCGGATTGGTGGGCCCAGATACCAGGGGTGGTAAATCGAGCGGCATCATGAATATTCATAGGCGCTTTTCTCTCTCCGACGGCATCCATTACAAAATCATCAACCATAAATTGATGTGACCCCCCGTGGCCATTTGATAAACCTTGAAACTCTTGTGGCAATTGTGATCGATCATGCACTTTTGCAAAACCACCATCCCATTTATTTGGTGGGACGTAGTCACTTCTAAGTGAATAAGGATTTTCTACATCTGAAAAAGTTCCAATTTCATCAGTAATTATGTCAAAGCTGTTCTTAGTTGCCCACGATGCATACCCGACTTGCTGCTCAAATGATCCTTCGGTACCAAAAATACTCATTCTGACAGTCGACTCTAATGGAGCAGTTCCTACTCGACGCAGTTCAGCGATTCGCAAAACTCCACCATCGCTAGTTCTAAATATAGCTATTTGATTACTCTGATCATTTCCCCATTTACTTACTTTCGAATCGAAAATTCCATCATTGGCTGTGTCTTTCATTCCTAAACACGTTACTGAAGTTGCATGAGCACCTGTTACTGACAAAATTGTGCTGACTGAATGTGTTGAATACAGCATGGGTGGAAAACTGGCTGTCGCCTTCCATTCATCCCCACCATTTGCTGCATAAGCATCCGTGAAGCCATGAGACATGTCATGTAGGTATTCACCTTCACCATATACAAAACTTCCTAATTCTCCACTTGCGAATTTACGTCGTGAGAAAACTACTGCTGGATAGTAATAACTTGTCTCCGCCATGAAATAGGTAAGTTTTGTTTTTGAAGCAACATCTACAAGTTGAGTCACCTCGTCTTGCGTGATTCCCATTGGAACTGCGGTGTAAACATGTCGTCCATTTTTCAATGCTTCTAAGGCTATTTGAGCGTGAGTCCACCGTGGAGTAAAGATTGCCACCGCACTAAAGTCGCTATCCCACAGTTTTTCTAAGGAATCAAAACTTTGTTGTATCTGGAATTTTGACGCTGTAGCTACTCGGCGCCCTTCGTTGAGCTCAACGAGACCAACCTCTTGAACCATAGGATGGGCCTGAAAGAGATGAATAAATGAAGCCGAAAACTGACCTCCACCAATGATCGCAACTCGCAACCTGCTCATCTCATTCCTCTCTTGCAATTTCTAAATCTTGGGTTAGAACTCAACAAATCCTAGCAAGATTACAAAAGAGGCACGGAACGATCTAGAACTTAACTTCTATTTTTACCAAACACCTTGCTGAAAAGCCCAGGCCCTTTGGGGTCATTGGCATGACCCTGGCAACGATCCTTCTTTGCTACTCCTTTGAGCGCAATTTCAATGTGCTGGCCACAACCTGACCATGAAGGCTTTCCACATTTGCGACAAGTAGTTCTGCTACACATTCACTTCTCTTTTCTCATTAGCTCCAGCAGGCGAATTGATCCACGTTAGATAACCACCATCAAGATTTACTGCATTAAATCCAAGTTCTCTCAAAAGCATCGAACCCGTATGTCCACGTAAGCCGACTTGGCAGTTGACTAGAAGATTCTTATTGGTCAACTCAGCGACACGATCACGAATTTCATCTACAGGGATGTTAATTGCACCTGGAATGATTCCGCGCCCGCACTCAGCCGCTGATCGAACATCAAGTAACTCAAATCTTTTTTCGCGATACTCATCAATTTCATGCCACTGTGCGACTTTGCTTAAACCTGAAAGCACATTTTCAGCAACATAGCCGAGCATGTTTACAGGATCCTTTGCAGAACCAAACGGTGGCGCATATGCCAATTCAAGATCTGCTAATTCAGCTGCAGTAATACCACCACGCATTGCAGTTGCAATGACATCGATTCGTTTATCAACACCTTCGATTCCAACACCTTGTGCGCCAAGAATTTCACCTGTTTTTGGATCAAAAATCAACTTAAGTGTCATTTGCTTTGCATCTGGATAGTAACCAGCGTGTGAGTTTGGGTGAATATGAATTGATTGGTGAGGACGATCCGCAGCCTTCAAGCGCTTCTCATTCCAGCCTGTTGTTGCGATCATTAAGTCAAAAACTTTCACAATTGCTGTACCAATTGTTTTAACGGGACGAACTGTTAAGCCATTTATGTGGTCTGAAACAACGCGTCCATGACGATTAGCCAAATTGGCTAGCGGAACTAAGGTCGCGCTTCCATCAAGTGCGTCGGTCTTTTCGGCTGCATCTCCTACTGCGTAAATGTCATGATTACTGGTGCGATTGAAATCATCAACTTTGATTCCATTACGTGTGCCGATTTCAAGACCAGCTGCCTTAGCTAATCCAATTTCAGGGCGCACGCCGATCGCCATGATAACAATCTCGGCTGGCAAAACTTCACCATTGGAAAGTTCAACTGAATCTGCATTGATCTTTACAACGCTTGCACCAAGTCGTAAATCAACTCCGTGTGCTCTCATTTCTTGAGCAACTAATGTTGCTAACTCTGGGTCCAACGGCATTAATACTTGATGAGTTGCTTCTACTAGCGCAGTTGGGATTTTGCGGTGCACTAAGTTTTCTGCAATTTCTACACCGATAAATCCGCCACCGATTACAACAGCACTTGCTGGATTCTTTCCAACACTTGCTGCAATCTTTTCTACATCCTCAACAGTGCGGAGAGTCATTCCTCGTTCAATGCCAGGAATTGGTGGGACAACAGGTGATGCACCTGGACTCAAGATCAACTTGTCATAATCTAGTTCGGAGGTTTCTCCATTTATATGATTCTTTATAGCAACTGTCTTCTTAGCAGGATTAATTGCAAGAACTTCAGTGCTCACTCGGACATCCAGACGGAAGCGTGCATGAAGTGATGCTGGAGTCTGCAAAAGCAGATCTTTTTCTTCTTCAATGACTCCGCCTACGTAGTAGGGCAAGCCACAGTTTGCATAAGAAACATGTCCACTTTTTTCAAGAACAATAATTTCAGCTTTTTCATTTAAGCGGCGAAGTCGAGTAGCTGCAGACATGCCGCCTGCAACGCCTCCAATAACAACAATGCGCATCTTTATGCCAGACTTAAAAATAGTTTTTGTAATTGAGCAGTTACTGCATCCGAGTTGTTCTTACCCTCGATGATGCACTCTT
>JBILJK010000112.1:0-3152 GCA_044377285.1 Candidatus Planktophila sp. | reverse complement strand
AACTGGCAAGGTCACCAAAACCGTTGCTTTTGCTGATGCAGCAACAGTTGATCGTGCAGTCTCCGCAGCCACCGAAGCATTTGCAACATGGCGTCACAGTTCATTAACAAAGCGAACTCAAGTTCTTTTCGCTTTTCGCGAGCTTGTCCAGCAGAACAAGGAAAAAATTGCCGCACTAATTACCGATGAACACGGAAAAGTATTAAGCGATGCAGCCGGTGAAGTAACCCGAGGTCTTGAAGTTGTCGAGTTTGCGTGCGGAATCCCTCATCTCTTAAAGGGTGGATTTTCAGAAGAGGTTTCAACTGGCGTTGATGTGTATTCAATTCGTCAGGCACTTGGGCCTGTAGCAATTATTTCTCCATTTAATTTTCCAGCGATGGTTCCGATGTGGTTTTTCCCGGTTGCAATTGCTTGCGGAAACACAGTTGTTGTTAAGCCATCAGAAAAAGATCCATCTGCTGCGATGTTTATGGCGCAGTTATGGAAAGAGGCGGGATTGCCTGATGGTGTCTTTAATGTTGTTCACGGCGACAAAGAAGCGGTCGATGCGTTATTGATTCACCCAGGGATCAAATCAATTTCATTTGTTGGATCAACACCTATTGCGCGTTATGTGTATGAAACCGGAACCAAATCTGGAAAGCGTGTGCAAGCGCTAGGTGGGGCGAAAAACCACATGATTGTTTTGCCTGATGCTGATCTTGAACTTGCAGCCGATGCGGCAATTAATGCTGGCTTTGGCTCAGCGGGTGAGCGCTGCATGGCGATCTCTGCAATCGTTGCTGTTGAACCAATTGGAAATGCATTGGTCGCGCGTATTAAATCTCGTATGGCAAACATTGTTACAGGCGATGGCACACAAGGTTCTGACATGGGTCCACTGGTTACTAAGGTTCACCGCGACAAAGTTGCTTCTTATATCGAGGCAGGAAGCAAAGAAGGTGCAACTGTTGTTGTCGATGGTCGCGCACTAGAAATTGCTGGCGATGGCTTCTGGCTTGGGCCTACCTTGTTTGACAATGTGAGCCCTGAAATGTCTATCTATAAGGATGAAATCTTTGGTCCGGTGTTAAGCATTATTCGCGTTAATACATATGACGAAGCGCTCAATCTTGTTAATTCACATCAATATGGAAACGGCACTGCGATCTTTACAAATGATGGTGGCGCAGCTCGCAGATTCCAGAATGAAGTCGAGGTTGGAATGGTGGGCATCAATGTTCCGATTCCAGTTCCGATGGCGTATTACTCATTTGGTGGATGGAAAAACTCATTATTTGGTGATTCTCATGCACATGGCGCCGAAGGTGTTCACTTCTTTACTCGCGGCAAAGTTGTTACAAGTCGCTGGTTAGATCCAAGCCATGGTGGAATCAACTTAGGTTTCCCACAAAACGATTAATCACCACTCTAAATAGAAATATGGCACGCCTAAAGCTGTAACGATTTCGCCTTATCTTGGGCAAAAGGTAGAATAACCACGTGCGGCCGATGGAATTGGCCTCTGCAATACCAAATCGTTGGATAGAGGCAAGGCCTTATATAGGGCTGGCTTCCTAAGGAAAGTAGTTTTCGTGGCCAAGATTCAAGAGCACCTCAAAAACCTGCCAGTAAAAAAGCGCGACAACCTACGTAACGTAGCAATCATCGCTCACGTTGACCACGGTAAAACAACATTGGTTGATGCGATGTTGTGGCAGTCCGGTGCATTTGCTGCACACAAGGTTCAGGGCGAAGGCCAAGATCGCATGATGGATTCAATGGATCTAGAACGCGAAAAGGGAATTACGATTCTTGCCAAGAACACAGCTGTTAAGCGCGGCGACACAATCGTTAACATCATTGATACACCAGGCCACGCAGACTTTGGTGGCGAAGTTGAACGCGGACTTGAAATGGTTGATGGCGTTATCTTGTTGGTCGATGCTTCAGAAGGCCCACTGCCACAGACACGTTTCGTTTTGCGTAAAGCGTTAGAAAAGAATTTGCCAGTTATCTTGTTGATCAACAAGGTTGACCGTCCCGATTCACGTATCGCTGAAGTTGTTGACGAGGCATACGAACTGTTCCTTGATCTTGGCGCAAATGAAGAGCAGATCGAATTCCCAGTTGTCTATGCATCAGCTAAAGCTGGTCGTGCATCATTGACTCGTCCATCAGACGGTGGAATGCCTGAAGAGACAAACCTTGATGTTTTGTTCGACACAATTTTCTCTGCAATCCCAGCACCTGAATATCATGAAGGCGCACCATTGCAAGCACACGTTACAAACCTTGACTCATCTCCATTCTTGGGTCGTCTTGCACTATGTCGCGTACGCGAAGGTGTTATTAAAAAGGGTCAGAATGTCACGTGGATTAAGACAGATGGAACAACAGAGCGCGTAAAGATTTCAGAGCTACTTATTACTGAAGCACTAGAGCGCGTACCAACTCTTGAAGCCCATCCTGGCGACATCATCGCCGTGGCAGGTATCGACACCATTACATTGGGCGAAACACTGGCTGATAATGAAAACCCACATGCGCTTCCATTAATCATCGTTGATGAACCATCTATTTCCATGACAATCGGTATTAATACATCTCCACTAGCGGGCAAGAGCGGCAAGCTGCTTACTGCGCGCCAAGTTAAGGGCCGTCTTGATGCCGAGCTAGTCGGTAACGTTTCATTGCGTGTTCTCAATACTGATCGTCCAGATACATGGGAAGTTCAGGGTCGCGGAGAGCTTCAGCTAGCTGTTCTTGTTGAAATCATGAAGCGCGAAGGTTTTGAACTAACTGTTGGTAAGCCACAGGTAGTTATTAAGAAGATTGATGGCAAGGTTCACGAACCGATGGAGCGTTTAACAATTGATGCACCAGAAGAGTACTTAGGTGTATTGACTCAGTTGATGGCACTTCGTAAGGGTCGCATGGAGCAAATGGTTAATCACGGAACCGGATGGATCCGTCTTGATTACAAGGTTCCATCACGTGGACTTATTGGTTTCCGTACCGAGTTCTTAACTGAAACTCGCGGAACTGGTTTGCTCCACCACGTATTTGATGGTTACGAGCCTTGGTTCGGAGATATTCGTACACGTGCAACTGGATCACTTGTTTCAGACCGCATGGGAACAGTTACTTCATATGCTCTCTATGGAACA
>JBILJK010000146.1:0-10866 GCA_044377285.1 Candidatus Planktophila sp. | reverse complement strand
TAGATCTACTAACTGGATTCCTGTTGTAACAGGATTTGTTGAGCCAGTTCTTTTCTTATTAGCTTTTGGATATGGCATGGGAAATCTTGTTGGAGATATAACAACTGGCGACACAACTATTGATTACACATTATTTATTGCACCAGGTTTGCTCGCAAATAGTGCGATGAATGGTGCAATCTATGATTCAACCTGGAATGTCTTCTGGAAACTCAATGAATCCAAGCTATATAAGACAATGCTTTCCACGCCTCTTGGGCCACTTGATATCGCGCTTGGCGAAATCAGCTGGGCTCTTATTCGTGGCCTGATCTACTCATTAGGTTTCCTAACAGTCGTCACCGTGTTGGGGCTCACCCCTAGTTTCTGGGCGTTGCTGGCAATACCTGCCGCCTCCTTGGTGGCATTTGGTTTTGCCTCTTTTGGAATGGCTGTGACCTCGTACTTTAAGACTTACCAACAGATGGGCTTCATCAACATCATCTTGTTACCAATGACATTGTTCTCGGGCTCCCTGTATCCAATCTCTGTCTATCCAGATTGGGTAGAAAAGGTGATTATGGCTTTGCCGTTGTGGCATGGCATTGAAATGGTTCGAGCGTTCTGGTTTGGCAATCTCACTTCAGGCGTTCTCGTGCATATCGGATACTTTGTAGTGATGATTGCTGCAGGATTATTTGTTACATCACGCAGATTGCGCGCGCTGTTCCTTCGTTAATCAACACTAAAGGTTGCATCAGGAACTAATGCAGGGCACTTCCATCCTGGTGCAATTACTGGTTCAAAATGCCACCATTCATTTTTGAATACTCGGCATAATCCAAACTTGGATCCGTTAATTTCTAACCAACCTGCTCCAACTGGGTCATCTGGATAATTAACATCTATGGCAACACCCCATGGATGGTGCGAAACAAGTGGTGGCAAAACCCACTTACTTGCCTCGGCAGCAGTTCCGTACTTTTTAATAGCTTGTGCGAATAAAGTTGTTTGTCGAGACAGAGATCGAAATCCCGATGCGATATATATAGTCTGTCCATCTTCTTTTGCAGCTGCTTGCGCCGCCTTAAAACGATTCATAAGTTGTTTATCTATTTGGTTGGGACGTATGAGTGAACGAGGGATTGCACCTGCACCCAAAGAAACTTCAGTTTTTTCACACCCTTTTATTACATTGGAAATGCGTATTGTGTAATTTGTCTTTTTTGCACAACTTAAGGGAATTGTGTCCGATGCGTAAGAAATCCCATTTATCGGCAAAAAAGCCAAAAAAACGGCTAAAAAGGCTCGACTTTTACGCATGCCGTCAGTCTAACGGGGTTGCTTTTTAAATAAAGAGTGAGAGAATTACAGCTAGTTAAGAAATTAACTAAAACGAACCGGGAGAGTACTTCTCAAACGAGTTTCAAAAGCTGAAACCTTTGCCGTACAAGTTTTACAAATGCTGACACAGACTAATCACAAGCAAACATTTAGATTCGTCCCTACAACATCAGTTCCAGTAGACCCGCAGAGGGTTGAAGCTATTCTCAAGCAAGAATGGGAACTATTTACTAAAAATACTGGCAAGAGCGCCGAAGAGAGCCGCCGTTCATTTAAATCCTTGCCCTTAGGTGTTACATCAAGTTTCCAGCATTGGGATCCATACCCAATATCTATCGTCTCTGCCAAAGGCGCATACATGACCGATGTTGATGGTCGTCAGCTTTTGGATCTATCAATGGGGTTCGGTGCAATGTTTGCCGGACACCTAAACCCAACTGTTATCGAAGAAATTCAAAGTTCGTTAACCACAGGAATGCTTTTTGTTACACCATCACCGATTTCAACTGATGCTGCAGAAATGATTTGCAAACGATTTAAAATTGATCAGGTTCGCTTTACTAACAGCGGAACTGAATCAACAATGTATGCAGTGCGTGTTGCACGTTCTGCGACAGAAAAAATGGGAATTCTTAAAGTCGAAGGTGGCTACCACGGTAGCTACGATCCGTTTGTTGTTTCAAGTAAGCCAGCTCTAGATAAAGCTGGTGATGCTGAAGAACCAACTGCGGTGATTGATTCCAACTTGGTTCCAGGAGACATCTATGTTGTTCCTTTCAACAATGTTGCAGCACTCGAAGCAATGTTCGAAAAGAACGCAACCAAGATTGCTTGCTATATCGTTGAGCCAGTCCTTGAAAACCTAGCAATTATCTTGCCGGATGATGGCTATTTAGAACGCGTTCGCGAACTGTGCGATGAGTACAACGTCATTCTTATCTTTGATGAAGTAAAGACAGGGCTTACAGCTGGCGCACATGGTGCATCTGTTCGCTTAGGTGTTGAGCCAGATCTCATTACTCTTGCTAAATCAATTGGTGGTGGAGTTCCACTAGCTGCATTTGGTGGCAAGAAGAAGTACATGGATTCTGTAACAAATGGAAAGATGGCTCACTTCGGTACATTCAACGGTAATCCCCTTGCAATGGCTGGTGTTCGCGCTATTGATCGTCTATGTACAGATGAAGCACTCGCTTCAGCCGAGGCTCTTAATCAGCAAGCATTAGATCGCATCAGTGAAATCATTGATGAGTATCAACTGCCTGCACACACTGTTGGTTTCGGCGTAAAGGGCTGTGTTACTTGGTCCACAACACCAGTACGCAACTATCGCGATTACAAAGCAACAGATTTTGGTATTGCTGAAGCGCACTGGTTGTTTGCACTTAACCGCGGAATCATTACGCCTCCGGGATTAGATGAGCAATGGTTGATCTCGTTGGCACATGGCCAAACAGAAATCGATCTACTTGTTGAAGATTTCCGTGAGTTTGCTAAAGCACTTCGCGCCTGAAGTAATAGAGCAAATTAAATGACAATGGAGTCAGCGCTCGATACCGCACGACAACAGCTACAACGAGCAGTTGAGTTACTTGAACTGTCCGAAAATGATTGGCAGACACTTTCTACACCACGTCGAATTCTTGAAGTTGCTGTTCCATTACGCCGCGACAATGGCGATGTAGAAATGTACAAAGGATTTAGGGTTCAGTATTCAACTACTCGCGGTCCATCAAAAGGTGGTGTGCGCTTTCACCCATCAATTGATATGGAAGAAACTGTTGCACTTGCAATGTTAATGACGTGGAAATGCGCATTGACCAATCTTCCTTTCGGTGGTGCCAAAGGTGGCATCGCTGTAGATGTTAAAGATTTATCTGAACGTGAAAATGAGCGCCTAACTCGACGTTACACATCTGAAATTCTTCCAATTATTGGACCTGAAAGAGATATTCCGGCACCTGATGTAGGAACCGATGAGCGCAACATGGCATGGATGATGGACACATACTCAGTTAATGCTGGATATTCAGTACCAGGTGTTGTCACTGGTAAACCAATTGTTTTAGGTGGATCTCTTGGGCGTACTTCAGCTACTGGTGATGGAGTTGTAATTTCTACGATTGAAGCTTTAAAGACCCGTGGAATTGATTCTAAGGGTGCAACTGTTGCAATCCAGGGCTTTGGAAAAGTTGGATACTGGACCGCCATCGGACTTGAAAATTTAGGTCTTAAAGTTGTTGCGGTCAGTGATGTACATGGTGCCGTGACTGGCTTTAATAGCGTTGCAGAGCTTTGGAAATATTTCACTGAAAACAACTCACTAAATATGCCCGGCACGGATAAGTTAACGCAGGAAGAACTACTTCATTTAGAGGTTGATGTCTTGATTCCTGCTGCGCTGTCTGATGCAATCACTGAAAAGTCAGCACCTGGCATCAAAGCAAAAATCGTCGTTGAAGGTGCGAATGCTCCAACAACTCCTGGTGGGGATCAAGTACTCAATCACAATGGGATTCTTACCGTACCTGACATTCTGGCAAACTCTGGTGGAGTTATTGTTTCCTACTTTGAGTGGGTACAGGATAAACAAAATTACTTTTGGTCTGCAGATGAAGTTAAATCAAACCTCAATGAAATTATGATGCGTTCATTCAAAGAGGTTGAGAGCACAGCAGCTCTAAAAAGGGTTTCGTGGCGTGAAGCCGCCCATATGATTGGTGTTGGACGAGTTGCTGAAGCCCACAAACTACGCGGTTTATATCCTTAAATAACAGTATTTAGTATTGCTTTTACCGCTGTAACCATTTGATCTAAAGGCATCGTAGGCAACCCCGGAAACTCGGGAGCCTGCGAATCCATTAATGGCACATGGACAAATCCACTACGAACATTTGTCCCGGCAAACTTGTTTTGCGCGACATAAAAAACATGATTGCATAGAAAAGCACCTGCGCTAAAAGAAACAGAGGCAGGTATCCCCTGCGCTTTAATCGCTTCAACCATTTCCTTTACCGGAAGTGTTGAAAAATACGCATCCGGTCCTTTGTCTAGAATCTTTACATCACTACGAAGTACGCCTTCATTATCGGCCAAACGCGCATCATCCAAATTAATTGCAACTTTTTCAGGTGTAATTGCTGTGCGACCTTCTGCTTGACCTAAACAGATCACAACATCTGGATTGTGTTCTGCAATCAAAGCCAACAAACGATCTGCCGATTGGGTGTATGCCACAGGCAAAATAGCGGTGATAATGTTGTCACCGCTAATCTGCTTAACAATTTCACCCGAAGGGTTCGATGTCGCAGTTCCGAAAGGTTCAAAACCTGTTAGCAATACTGTGGTCATGCCTTAAGTATTACCCAACAAGCCACGATGCGATATCCACGCCCTTCACAACCAGAACCATCAACACAAAGATGACAACTCCACCGATTCGATAGAGCTTCCGACCGTTTTCAGTTGTTTTCCAATCTGTTTCAGGCGCATCGGTAATCGCATCTAAATAATGCAGGATGAAGCCAGGCAGTGCCATGACTACAAAGCTCCACTTCAAGAAGGCTGCGGGGGTACTAAATGCACCCTCAATCATGTTCGCGGCAAGTGCCATCACAAAGATCATGACGACGGTCTTAAAGACTCCCTTTGGCAGATACAACTTCTTCTTAGGAAGGTTATCTTCAAGACTGAGCGCTGTTATTTGTGGAATTGCAAACAAGATTGTTCCCAGAACAAGATTGAGCAGAGATCCAACAAATGGTGCAGCCATAATGAAGAAAACAAAGATCTTGAAGACAAGTGAGCGGATCTTCTGAGTCTGTGAAGGCTTTTTTATCTCCACATGTAATGCACGTAGGCGCATTGGATAATGCTCCACAGCAATATCTTCTAACCAAATTCGGAAAAGAAGTAGCCCTGCTGCTAGCAATGCTAATTCAGTCCCATATTCAGTAATAGGTAGTTCAAGACGTGCCAACCCATTCATTGCTGCAACCATCTTTGTGATTACCCAGAATGTAAGCAAGGTGCCGAGCGCGTAATCTGTGATGCGCTCCCACAAATCATCTTGGCTGCGTACCAAACGACGGAATGGTCGGAATGCACTTGCAAGTAATGCTGGTGCGAAGAACAGAACCATGACACCAATAGCAGTTAGAAACTCTGGTCTGTTAGTAATGTTTCCAGTAAGTAGTGCTGCAACAAAGAAAACAGTACCTGCAATAAATCCTGCAAATGCATCATAAATTGCAACCGCCATGATCAGGGCAACAATTCCCCATGCTGGCGGAAGTGCCTGACCACCTGTATTAACTGCGGCAACGATTCCTAGAATTAAACCGATAGGCATTAACAAACCTGCCCAGGATCCAATGATTGCTCGAATGGTGTTTCCGTCTTGAACAGTACGTGTTAACAATGGTGAGAATCGATTAAAACGATGTGCAAGTGAAACAAAAGCAAAATCACTTTCATCTGTAAATCGGTTGTCCCACGATTTGGAAAGATCACCCTTACCCGGCTCATTCTTTAATAGCTTTAATGCTCCTGATGAGACTGATTGCAAAGACTCTTGGTCTTGCTCTTCATCATCTTGTTTTTCATTACGTCTGATCGTTGTTAACGCTGCCAAAGCGGCAAAAGCAGCCAATTGCAGGCCTTTCGTAGTCTCTGGATCACTTAATGGATCGTATGGCTGTAAGCCCGTTTTAACTTCCTCTACAGGCGCAGGGATAACTGGGTCACCCTCTTCATCCACTTTCAGTGTTGGACATTTGTTGTCCCACTGAACAACTCCGTTTTCATCTTTACAGAACTCAATCTCTTTCTGACTAACAGTTCCGTTGTCATCATAAACTTCGATAGTTATTGAGTGAAACCCAGGTGGAACTTCATCTGGGATCTCAATTTCTAGATCTTCGGCTTCTGATTGTGTCAGTCGATCGATGACAACTTTTTGCTCTGCAGCAAATCCAGGCAAGACTGAAAGATTAAGAAAGATAATCGCGAGTAGGAGTATTTTTTTCATTATTTGCCCTTTACGTTGACGGTTACCTTGACTTTTTGCCCTGGTTTCAAACCTGTAATTGTTGCTTTTGCTGAATTAGGTTTTGTCGGAGTACTAGGTACTGGTGCTATGACTGCCTTTGCCGGAACCTTTGCAGCTGCTGCAACCGCAGCGGTTGCAGCTTTTGCTGCCAAGGTTGCATCTGCAGCTGCCTTAGTTGCTACAGCAGCCTTAGCAACTGATTCAGTTCTTACAGCAACCGCCTCTGTTGCTTGAACTACTGCTTGCTGTGTTGATGCAGTTGCTGCAGTTTGTGCTTGTTCTTGTGCCACAACAGATGCAACAGCTTTAACATTTGCCGCATCCGCAACTCTCTGTGCATCAGCAACCTTTGCCGTTATTTCGTCGATTTTTTTATCAATCGCTGCGCGTTCGGTGATGTCTTGTGCCTTTACCGATGCATCAGCTAGCGCGATCTTTTCTTCCAAAGCTTTCACAACAGCTTCAGCTGCTTTTTGAGCTTCAGCTGCAGCAGCAATTTTTTCCTCTGTTGCCTTTTGTGCTAAATCAGTTGCTACCTTGGCTGCTGCAGCTGCATCTGCTGCTTCCTTTTGCTCTGTCGCAATTCGTGCAGCCGCGTTAGCAGCTTCTTTAATAGCGTTATTTGACGCTACTTTCGCAGCTGCCGCTTGATCGGTGGCCGCTTTGGCTGCTGCATTAGCAGCTATTTTGGCTGCTGCTGCAATTGCGTTTGCCTGTGCCGCAGTAGCTGCAGCAGCGGTCTTTGAACCCAGAGCGCCAATTGCAATATCTACCTGTTTTGCTGCATTTGCTGCTGTGGCTTTAGCAGTTGCTGCCACTTTTGCTGCAGTAGCAGCTGCTTGAACAGTATTGGAAGCAACAGTTGCAGCTTTTGTTGCAGTAACTGTTGCTGCCGCTTTTGTTGCCGCCGAAGCTGTTGCACTCTTTAGTGCTGCTGCAGCTTTTTCTGCAGCAACTACAGCAGCTAGTTGCGCTTCAGCTGCCGCTTTTGCAACCACTGCCGCTTGAACTGCGGCCGCATCAGCTGCCGCTTTTGCTACCGCTGCTGCAACAGCTTTTTCAACTGCTGCCTTCGCTGCAGCCTCTGCCGCTGATTTGTCCACTGTAATTTTTGCTGCAGCAGCTTTTGCTGCGGCATCAGAAACTATTTTTGCATCAGCTGCGGCTTTTTCTGCAGCAGCTTTTGCAGCTGCATCTGCAATGGCCTTTGCTGCTGCTCTTGCCTCGGCTTCTGCTATTGCTCTCGCAGCATCTGCAATGGCTTTGGCTGCAGCATCTGCAATGGCTTTCTCGGCAGCCACACATGCCGCATCACAAACTGGCGCTGGTGGAGGCGAAGAAGTTGTTATTGCACTAGATGCTGCGGATGCAACAGAAGTTAGGGTGCCGTTATTGGCGGTCACTGTAAATGTATATGTTGTGGACGCAGATAAACCTGTAACTGAAATCGGTGAAGTACTACCCGATGCCGTTATTCCACCTGGCGAGGATGTAACTGTGTAGGTAGTTATCGCACTTCCGCCATTATTTGCTGGGGCGGTAAAACTTACCGTTGCAGTTGTTTGCCCAGTAGCTGTTGCAGTTACTGCAGTAGGAGCACCCGGAGTTGTCACTGCTTTAACAGAGACAGATGCTGTTGCTGCACCCGTTGGGTTAGTTGCGGTGTTTACAGCACGAATTTGGATCGGATAAGTAGTGCCAGCAACTATCGGCGTCGTTCCGTCGGTACTCAAGAATTTAATAACTATCGGTGAGGTAACAGTGGATGAATCTGTTCGATCTAACCAGTTTACGCCGCCATCAGTAGAGAACTGATACTTCGTAATCGTTGATCCACCATTTGATGTAGGCGCTGTAAATGGAACATTTATTTGCAGATCGCCGACTGTTGGTGTTCCTACAACTGGTACGCCAGGAGCAACCGCTGTAATCGCCGCTGTTGGCGAAGACAACGCAGACCCATTAGGGGCAATACCATTTATAGCAGTTACTAGAACTCGAATGAATTTGCCAACAAGTTCAATTGCGTTTGCAATAAAACTAGAACTAGTAGCTCCTGCAATATCAGTACATGTAGTATCTGTTGCAGATGCACAGCTCTTCCATTGGTAGTTCAGTTGTGTTGGAGTAGGGACTCCAGCAAAGGTAACAGCGTTGGTTAGTGTGCTACCAAAAGTTGTTGTGCCTGTTGGTGCGCTAGTAGACGCTGCAGTAGGGGCAGCGGCGACTGCAACGGTCACAGTATTTGTGGAAGCTAAAGAAATATTTCCTGCTGCATCGACTACATAAAGTTTGTAATCACCTGCAAGAAGTCCATCTGTGCTCATCGCAGTATCGGTTCCTGCTGTGCTAATTGCTACAAGATTCATAGAATTATCAGCAGCTCCAGTAATGCTTGCAAGATCAGTAACAGTTTCCGTTGTTTTGACCAGATAAGCGGTACCAACTTCACTTGATCTAACTGTCACACCACTTGCAGTAGTAACACTTGTTGCCGCAACAGTTGGTGTAGGTGCCGTCGAATCGACGGTGATTGGCAATGCCACTGATGTTGTCGCATTGCCTGCTGAATCTGTAACTGTTACAGAAATACTCCATGTGCCATCTGACAATTCATCCAATGTACAAGTCTCTGATGAGATTGTGCAGAAAACACTTGTAGACCCTGTCTTTGTAGCGGTCACAACTGCAGTCCCTGAAAAAGGGCCAGTAACATCGATTTTTGGTGTTTTATCTGAAGTTACGTTGTCAGTTGCAGAACTTCCAGAATCAGATGTTGCATCAAGATCTGGTGTTGAAGGAGTTGCGATAGTTGTTTTATTAATTACTAATCCTGTTAGTGTTGCAGCATTAGAGGTAACGCTGTTAAATGTTTGTGTTGCAGCAACAGAATATGTCCCATTAGCAAGTGTTGTGAATGGACAGGATCCAGTCGTAGCAGTTGCGGTAAACGTACATACGACCGCTGTTCCAGAGGATGGGGTCGCTGTCAAAGTGATAACCGCACCAATTGTTAAACCAGTAATTGAAATCTCTGGCGTATCGTCGTTTGTCGTGTTATCAGTGCTAGAAGAACCAAGATCTGATCCAGCTACTAAATCAGGAGCTCCGGGTGCAGCCAATGTAACTGTTACTGAATTTGTAGAAACAGCCGACAAGTTTCCTGCTGCATCCGCGGTATAGAGACGATACGTTCCAGGAGTAAGCCCTGTCGCAGCTAAGCTTGTAGATGTATTTGCAGTTGTAATAGCAACACTGTTCCAAGAAGCGTCCGCGGCACCCGTAATGCTTGCAAGATTGTTCACTGCTACTGAGGTATTGACTAAATAAGCAGTTCCTACTGCACTTGAAGTAACAGCTGCATTTTCTGACGATATAATTGATCCCGCGGTTAAACCTGCAGTTGGTGCTGTCGTGTCAACTGTAATTGATAATCCAGTTGATGTAGTCGCATTACCTGCAGCGTCAGTATCTGTTACAGAGATAACCCATGTGCCCTCGGCAAGTGCTGCCAATGTACAAGCGTTGGAAGTGATGGTGCAAACAACGCTAGTTGATCCTGCTTTAGTTGCCGTAACAACCGCAGTGCCCGAAAAAACACCAGAAACACTGATTGTCGGGGTGTTATCTGAAGTTATGTTGTCGGTTGATGAGCTACCTATATCTGAAGCTAAATCAAGATCCGGTGTTGATGGTGTACTTGGCGCAGTCGTATCGACGACGATGGCCTTGTTCGCGCCCAAAGATCCTGCCGCTGATGGAGATGGCAGTGTTAACACTGCATCTAAGGTTGCAGAATTCTTTATTGTTCCACCACTTAGTGCAAGTGAGTTAGTTGCAACGTAGGTGAGATCGCTAGATGTGTCACCAGTTTGAATTATGTAATCAAATGTGAGGGTATTTGTGCCTGTCCCTGATGTATAATTAGCTTTAGCAACTAATCCAGTCTCTAAAGTTAATTCAGGTGTCCCCGTAACAGTTACTGCTTGATTAAAAGTTACTTGAATCGAAACTGTTTGGCCTGCTTTGTAAGAACCATTTGCAGTCGATGAGGTTACATTTGTAATTGTTGGAGCGACAGGCCCTGTTGGAGTAGCTGGTGCAGAAAATGATAGCGATTCGGCTGATGTTCCTTTTGAGTTGGTTGCGCTACTTTTAAACTTATAAGGGGTTCCATTTATTAAACCTGTTATTTGGCATGAAGTACTCGGAATTGTCACGGTACATGTTTTTGAAGGGTTTAAAGGTGCACCAGCATTATCATAAGCGATTACCCTGTATGAACTTGGGGAGTTTCCCGTTGTTGGAGCAACTATGGTTACAGTCGCACTTGCATCTCCGGCTACTACTGTCGGTGTTCCTGGAGTTCCTGGCTCACTTAATCCCGAAATATCGCAGTTAATACCTCTTCCCTGAGACGCCGGATTTAACCCACTATCAGTACCTTGGCCTAATGCATTAACTGGAATAAATGTGAAGTGGTATGTGGGTCC
>JBILJK010000111.1:0-3188 GCA_044377285.1 Candidatus Planktophila sp. | reverse complement strand
GCAGCTACGTACCGGAAAATGTGAATCCAACTGGCCCATGGTACCCAAACTCTGCCCCTCAGTCCTAATTTAGATAACTGCGTCTGTGGCAGCGGGCACAACTGTGTCTGGATGAATATCTATACGCCAGCCTGTTAAGCGCGCAGCCAAGCGAGCGTTCTGTCCATCTTTACCGATGGCCAATGACAGTTGGTAATCCGGAACAATCACCTTGGCGCTGCGTGTTGCAAGATCGGTGATTTCTACTGAGCTCACCTTTGCGGGTGCAAGTGCTGCAGCAACAAACTCGGCTGGATCTTCAGACCAATCAACGATGTCAATTTTTTCACCATGAAGTTCATCCATAACCGCGCGTGCACGAGATCCCATTGGGCCAATCAACGAACCTTTAGGACTAACGCCTGCACGATGTGTCTTAACTGCAAGTTTTGTGCGGTGCCCTGCTTCGCGCGCAACAGCCATAATTTCAACAATGCGATCATTAATTTCTGGAACTTCAAATGCAAATAGTTGTTTCACAAGTGCTGGGTGGGAACGAGACAACATAATTTCTGGTCCTTTTAGCCCTTGCTTCACTTCAACAACAAAACACTTAATACGATCACCATGGTTATAAACCTCGCCAGGAACTTGTTCTTGTGGCGGGATTCGGCCTTCAACGCGGCCAAGGTTCACGTTAATCATTTTTGGATCACGGCCCTGTTGCACTACACCAGAAATAACATCTCCAACTGATGCCGTGAACTCACCAACAATTTCAGCATCATTGGTTTCACGCATCTTTAACTTTATGATTTGGCGTGCAGTCGATGTTGCCATACGTGAAAATCCATCGGGTGAATCAACTTCTTCGCTGATGCGCGTACCGTCTTCACCAAAAATCGGAACCAAGATCGAAATTTCACCAGTCTCACGATCTAAATGTGCCCTGGCATGACGCTTGGCTGTTTCTGTTTGATTGTATGCACCAAGAACAGCAACCTCGATTGCATAAATGAGATCTTCTAGGTGAATATCTTTTTCAGTTGTAAGGGCAGCTAAAGCTGACATTTCTACATGCATTAGATCTCATCCTTACGATTGAATTCGATCTCAACATGTGCGCGCTTGATATCTGCAAATGCAACTTCGTGAGTCTTCATACGGCCTTTAATATTTTCAATCAAAATTGCCCTGACATCATCAAATTCAGTCAAGCGACCTGACACTTCAGTGTCATCACTTAGTGTTGCCTTAACAATTCTTGTTAGGTTCTTTGTCCAGTGACGAGGCAATGTCAATGGACGCTCAATTCCTGGCGATGTAACTTCTAGAGTAAAGGCCTCGGTCAACAATGGTGATTCATCAAGAATCGCTGAAATTTCACGACTAACAACAGTGACTTCATCAAGGCTTAGCGGCTGTAAGCCATCGATCATGCATGTAACGATGCGGTGATTACCAGGATTACTTGTAAAGACATCTTCTAGAAAGAAGCCCGCGTTTTCTACAGCAGGTCTAATTGCATCGGCGATTGAATCCTTGAGGGCCATCAATTTCTTCTTTCTATTAAGTTGTGGCGTAATTGTAACGCGATTAATTAAAAGGTTGCAATTCCGACCTTTACGATCAACGCCACGGTAACAAATAGGAAGACTTTACGCACCAAAGTAGAGCCACCCTTGATAGCCAAACGAGCTCCAATTATGGCACCAGAAATATTTGCAACTCCCATGATTATGCCGATTTGCCAAATCACAGCACCATTTATCCCAAACACCATAATTGCGCCAACGTTGGTTGCGACATTAACTACCTTGGCAATAGCAGAGGCGGTTATAAATGCATAACCTAGTGATGCAACAAGAATTAACATCAAAAAAGACCCTGTTCCTGGTCCAAAAATTCCATCATAAAAACCAATTACTACTCCCGCAATTGCAGCAATCTGTACTCTGCGTTTTGGTAGATGACGTAAGTTTTCAAACTTTCCCAGATCGGGCTTAAACCAGGTATATATTGCAACAATAATCAGAAGCACTAGAACCATTGGTCGCATGCTGCTTGTGGGAATCTTAGAAGCAAGAACCGCTCCCCCTGCAGATCCAAGGAATGCGGGTAGTCCCATCGCAATCAAAATCTTTGGATCTGGCTTAATCTGCTTTCTATATAGCGCAGCAGCCGTTGTTGTTCCAAAAACTGCAGATAATTTATTGGTACCAAGGACTTCAGCGGTGTCTGATTTTGGTAAACCAATCAGCAAAGCCGGTAGCTGGATTAAACCGCCGCCACCTGCAATTGAATCAATGAAGCCAGCAAAGAAGGATGCCGCCAAAAGAAATAGCGCTGTTGCAATTGTTAAATCGTGAAACACGATTATTTAAGAAGCTCTGCGATCGAAGTTACCGCAACTGCAAGTGCAACCTCTTTTTTGTCACCACTCTTGCGAACGCGGATTTCAACATTGCCTTCTGCTAGGGCTTTGCCTACAACGACGATAATTGGGTTTCCGATTAACTCGGCGTCCTTAAATTTCACACCTGGGCTTGCATCGCGACGGTCATCTAGCATCACAGAAATTCCCTGGGCTTCTAGATCTGCGCCTAGCTTTAGCGCCGTTTCAAACAACAGATCATCTTTACCAGCAGCAACAATGTGCACCTTTGCAGGGGCTAATTCGGCTGGCCAATTAAGCCCAATTTCATCATGGGTTTGTTCGGCAATTGCAGCAACTGCGCGAGTTACTCCGATTCCATAAGAACCCATAGTCACAATTTGGGACTTTCCATTGTGATCAAGAACCGTCAAATTAAGTGCTTCTGCATACTTGCGACCGAGTTGAAAGATATGGCCAATTTCAATTGCTCGATCAATCACAACAGGTGTCGCACACTCTGGACATGCATCTCCGGCGCGGACTTCGGCTGCTTCTACGTATGCATCAGGTGTGAAGTCGCGACCATTAACAACGTTTCGTGCATGTCGATCTTTTTTATTTGCACCGGTCACCCAAGAAGTTCCTGGTGCAACACGTGGATCGGCATAAACAGTTATTCCAGATTTCTTTGCATCCTGTGGTCCGATGTAACCCTTGACCAAACCAGGGAACTTCGCAAAATCAGCATCTTCAAATACTCGAAGCTCATGCACTCCACCAAGGTTTTCTTGGAAACGCTTTAAATCAACTTCGCGATCTCCTGGTACTAGTA
>JBILJK010000110.1:0-3193 GCA_044377285.1 Candidatus Planktophila sp. | reverse complement strand
CTGAGAGGCTTTTGTCTTTCTAGGCTTTAGGAAATCAAAGTAGATGCAAAGATCTGCCACGCCAGCGCTGATTTAGCAACAAGAGACAGAGTTATGTAGGTCTTTTCGCCACGTAGGTAGTCAGACCATTTGCCAACCTTTTTGTATTGCAGATACTGCACAATGGCAAAGACATTAAACAAAACAAAGAGAGAGATGACGATGCCAAGCACAAATGCTGGCGCTGTTGTGTCAGCGATGCCACCTATTGAAAGAACATAAAAGACAAGCCCAATCCACGGCACGATGCCGGCGATGCAACCAAAGATAAATGGAAGCCAGCCACCGTTTCCGGGAGTTTCATATTTTTCCTGCAGCCAACCAAACAAAATCATGGATGCGTTAACACCAAAGATTGCAATTATTGCCGTGACATCTGTAACTCCAACGATCAGCGAAATTAGGACGATCATCACTGAAGAGCTGATGGAGTATTCGACCCAGCGGAAATAGTTTCTGTTGTGAGTTAATCCAGTGCTGTAGCGATCAAAAAACTGTGGTGATGCAACCAAGAAATGGAAGAAGGCGGACAAACCAAGGAAGAGCGCAACGGTCAGACCAACTGGGGCATCTAGCACAGTAATTGGTTCGGCAAAATTTGTGCCGGGTGGACCTGACATATAGCGGGCCACGATCGGCAGGGTGAAGTCATTTGCAAGTGCTAGGACCGCAGCCATTTGGGCTAAGTGGAAGAAACCAGCAATTAAGTTATAGCGGCGGATTGTGGATGTGTTGATTGGTTTGCTCATGGATAAAGGATATCCGCAGGCATGGTTTTAAGAGTTCTTTAAGGCGACAGCCACGGAGAAATCACCAAAAAATTTCATATCGCTAAACACATTGGTACGGGTAGGCTTTATTTAAAGAACTTTCCTGCTGCTTTGATTTGGAGGCCTACACAATGCCGATTTGGATGTGGCTTGCTGCTTCAGGTGCACTAT
This sequence comes from Candidatus Planktophila sp., assembly GCA_044377285.1. Taxonomy (GTDB): domain Bacteria; phylum Actinomycetota; class Actinomycetes; order Nanopelagicales; family Nanopelagicaceae; genus Planktophila. The sequence continues at coordinate 2,213 of JBILJK010000110.1, read as the reverse complement.
TGGTGGTCGAGATTTTGACCGTTGATTTATTGTTTGCATCGCTAGCATTTTCAGCGCTACTTGCCGCTGGTGCCAATGCTCTTGGATACGGAGTCGTAATCCAAGGTGTTGTCTTTGGTGTCGGAGCAGCTGGTTCATTGATGTTCTTAAGGCCAATTGCATTGCGGCATTTGAAAAAGAAGTCTTCCGATCAAGCGACAAATGTTGAAGCGTTGATTGGAGCGCCAGCCATAACTCTTTCTGTGGTTGATGAAAATAGTGGTTTAGTAAAGCTCAGTGGTGAAACCTGGAGTGCTCATAGCACTAGGGGCATCATAGAAGTTGGTTCGCAGGTTGAAGTTGTAGCTATCGAAGGCGCAACAGCAGTAGTTAAGCGAAAGGGGTAAGTGAAGATGGTTTCCTATGGAGTTCTAGTTTTACTCATTGTCATATTTGGAGCGGTTTTATCCAGAGCGATACGAATTATTCCGCAAGCCAGTGCTGGAATTGTCGAGCGTCTTGGGCGATACCACCGCACATTGGGTGCAGGTCTTGTCATCGTCATCCCATTTATTGATCGCCTGCGACCACTGCTGGACATGCGCGAAAGAGTTGTATCTTTCCCGCCACAGCCAGTTATTACTGAAGATAACTTAGTTGTATCAATTGATACTGTTATTTACTTTCAAGTAACAAACCCAAAATCAGCTATCTATGAAATTGAAAACTTCATTCAAGGTATAGAACAGCTAACAGTTACAACTCTTCGAAATGTTGTTGGTGGTCTTGATCTAGAAGCAGCTCTAACATCACGTGATTCAATCAATGCCGCACTTCGCGGAGTTCTAGATGATGCAACTGGCAAGTGGGGCGTGCGCGTTAATCGTGTGGAGATCAAGGCAATTGATCCACCTCCAAGTGTTCAGGAGTCAATGGAAAAGCAGATGCGTGCAGAGCGCGATAAGCGTGCTGCAATCTTGACCGCTGAAGGTGAAAAGCAAAGTCAGATTCTTACCGCCGAAGGTGCGCGTCAAGCTGAAATTTTGCGAGCTGAAGGTGATGCACAAGCTGCTGTCTTGCGTGCTGATGGTGAAGCTGCTGCGATCAAGTTAGTTTTTGATGCAGTACATGCAGCAAATCCTGATGAAAAGGTATTGGCATACCAGTACTTGCAACAGCTTCCTGCAATTGCAAATGGAAATGCCAGCAAGATTTGGGTAATTCCTGCCGAACTAAGCGGCGGAGTTGAACAGATTATGAAGGCCTTTAAACCTAAGTAACCGGTTTTGGAATTAACCCTTATGTAAGTCCACGTGACTTAGATAAGGGTTAATTTTATTTCGTCACCATCTACTAGCTGTTGATCAGGCATGCCTTTTAGAACGTGCACTTTTGCATCACCGACAACTACCCAGTGTTCATCCCCACTGCGCTTAACAATCGCGGTCATTTCATCAACGCCAATAAGTATCGAATCATCAGGAACGTGCAGTAAAACCTTGGCCGCACTTTCTGGAATCCATTTAAAGAATTTGTTGAAATGCGGGATCACGCGAATCTCTGGAAGCAGGTTTAACCCTGCTGTCGGTGATTTTTTTAGCATTCGAAAGTTAGGGATATGGGCACTTAAAACCATTGCACCTGCACTGCAACCAGCAAGGGATGTTCCGGTGCGCCAGTTCTGTTCAATTGCACTCCACAGTGGTGTGTCCATCAGGGTTTCTGCCAAGTAGTGTGGGTCTCCCCCAGACATATAGATCAACGCTGAATTATGAATCAGGGTTGCGTATTCAGGGTTGTTAGCATCGTCGCGGGTAAAGATTGGCAAGAAAATAGAGTCAACACCTAAACGATCTGCTTGGCTCTTTCCTAATTGTTTCCAGTACTCAAGCCGATCAGCGCTTTCTTTACCGGCAGCTGTTGGGATTTGAATATAGATCGGTCTCTTACCGTTTTTGATTCCATCATCAATTAAAGATTTTTCAAACTGTGCCATTGCGGGCAAATACTCGCCAGAGCCAATGAGGGCGAGTGATCCATTCATGTGCCGAAGTCTAGGTGTTAAAGGGTTAGCCGGCGGTGCTCACATAATCTTTAAGTGCCTGACGCTCAGAATCAATTTCGCTAACGTAGTTCTTGACCACATCGCCAATAGAAACAATTGAAATCAGGTTGCCCTCGGCATCAACCACTGGCACGTGGCGGATGCGAAGCTGGGTCATCATGGACATTAG
>JBILJK010000152.1:0-3207 GCA_044377285.1 Candidatus Planktophila sp. | reverse complement strand
CTTGTTCAATCTCTCCATTAACAAACGGCACTGTATACACATTTAGCGTCACCGCTTCTAACTCAACCGGGACATCTGCCGCTGCAACATCAGGATCAGTGACACCAGCTGCAAAGCCTGATGCTCCAACAGGTGTAATTGCAGTGCGTGGCAATACTCAGGCAACAGTAAGTTTCACTGCGGTAACTGGGACTGCTACCGGCGGGCCTGCAATTTCCACATACACGATCACCGCTTACGACGCTAACAACAATGCAGTTGGTACTCCTTGTCAGACATCGTCTAGTGCAACAAGCTGTGTTGTTACAGGTTTAACAAATGGAACACCGTACACATTTAAAGCAACTGCAAATAACGGAGTCTTCACTTCAGCTGCATCTGCAGCATCAACAACGGTAGTTCCTGCGACTGTTCCAAATGCGCCAACATCTGTATCTGCTGCGGTTACAACTGCTGGAGCGGCTACGGTTTCGTTCACTGCACCCCTTGTTAATGGCGGTGCTGCACTTACTGGTTTCACTGTTACATCATCTCCAGGCGGATTCACGTGCACCGCAGCAGCGAATGCAACCTCATGTGTTGTCTCAGGTTTAACAAACGGCACGGCGTACACATTCACAGTCGTTGCAACAAATGAAATTGGTAATTCTGTTGCATCATCTGCAACAACATCTGTGACGCCCCAAACTGCAGCAAGTGCGCCATCAACTATTATGGCAACAGCAGGAGATGGACAAGCATCAGTTGCATTTAGTGGTGCAGTAACAAATGGATCTTCAATTGCGGATTACACAGTTCAGGCATATGACAGCAACGGAAATGCTGTAACGGGTGCAACTTGCACATCTGCTACGAGCCCTTGCACCGTTACTGGACTAGCAAATGGATCCACATACACATTTAAAGTTGTAACAAACTCAACCGTCTATGGTGCAGCTTCGACCACTGCATCGACGCCTTCAATTGCTTCCAACGCAGTTACACCCGCCACTGCGCCAAGTGCGCCAACTGGTGTTGAAGTTACTTCAGGCACCGGAAAGGTCACAGTTTCTTGGACAGCTGCGGCCGCAAATGGATCAACGATCCTTTCCTACCAAGTTCAGGCCTATGACGCTGACGGAAATGCAGTAACTGGCGCTACTTGTATCGCAACTGCGCCAGCTACAACATGTGATGTTTCAGCCAACTTAGCGGCCGGTAGCAACTACACATTTAAGGTAACCGCTACAAGTGCCGCCGGAACATCGACTGGATCAACAGCATCAGCAGCAGCAGCAATTAATGCGGCACCATCAGCCCCACGCAATGTTGTTGCTACACCGGCAAATGCATCTGCATCTGTTGCATGGGATGCACCATCTAACATCAATGGTTCAGCACTAACCGGCTACACGGCTACTGCTTACACGGCTGGCAATGTAATCGCTGGTACATGTACGTCAACAGTTGTGGCTGAATCCTGCGTCATCACAGGACTTACAAACGGAACACCGTACACATTCAAAGTTGTTGCAACCAATGGGATTGGAACATCTGCCCAATCTTTAGCATCTAGTGCTGCTACACCGTCTACTGTGCCAAATGCACCTACCGCAGTAACAGCTGCGATGGGCGATGCAAGTGCACGTGTTTCTTTCTTAGCCCCAACCAATAACGGTGGATCTGATGTAACAAGTTACACAGTTACATCAAGCCCAGGAAACTTCACCTGCACAGTTAATGCACCAGCAACATCATGCAATGTAACTGGTTTAACTAACGGAACTGCATACACATTTACAGTAAAAGCGAGCAATACAAATGGTGAATCTGTAGCTTCTAGCGCATCAACTTCAGGTACCCCTGTGGAATCAAGTGCGCCGACATTGGCAAACCCAGGTCAACCAACTGGCAATCCTTATGTTGGTTTGACTTTGACTTCAAATGTTTCATTCAATGGCTCACCAACACCATCGGTTACATATCAGTGGAAAGTCTGTACAGATCCCACCGACCTTGGAACTTGTACAGATATTACTGGTGCAACATCTGCAACATATGTGCCTACTAGTTCCGAGCTCGGAAAATATATTGTTATGGAAGCCACCGCCACCAACGGCGTTGGAAGCCCGCTAACTGAAATTTCTAATCCAACCCTTGTAATCAAGCCAGAGATAGATTTCTCTGCACCTACACCAATTCCAAGCGGAACAGCCGGGACGGCATATGCATTAAGCACAGCTGCTGCTGGCGGCGTGGGTGCATTTGCATACACAGTATCAAATGGAACATTGCCAGCAGGTCTGTCACTTGATCCCGCAACTGGCCAAATCTCTAGTACTCCTACTACGGCTGGCACATACACATTTACAGTTAGAGCAACTGATTCAAATGGCGTGTATAAGGATGTAGTTATTTCAATAACTATCGCTGCAGCACCATCTGTACCAGTCGTGGTTCCAACTCCAACACCTGCTCCGGTTACATGTGATGCTGCGTGCGTAGCTGCTAAAGCAGCAGCTGATAAAGCGGCAGCAGATGCAGCAGCCGCCGCAATAGCAGCAGCCGCCGCAATAGCAGCAGCTGCTAAAGCGGCAGCAGACAAAGCGGCAGCAGACAAAGCAGCCGCCGATAAAGCAGCCGCAGATAAAGCAGCGGCAGATAAAGCAGCGGCAGCAAAGGCAGCTTCGGATAATGCTGCAAATGCCGCAAGTGCAAAAGCCGCTGCAGATGCAGCCGCAGCTGCAAAAGCAGCAAAAGCAGCAATTGATAAAGCAGCCGCCGCAGCAGTTGCAAAAGCCGCTGCAGATGCAGCTGCAAAAATTGCGGCTGACCAAGCAAAAGCAGCAGCAGCCGCACAAGCAGCTGCAGTTAAGGCAGCAGCAGATGCTGCAACTGCACTTAAAAATTCAACTACGACAGCGGCAGCAAAAGCCGCAGCTACCGCTTCTGCAAATAAAGCAGCGGCAGATGCTGCAGCTGCAGTTAAAGCCGCAGCTACAGCGGCGCAGCAAGCCGCAGTTGCAAAAAACGTTGCAACAAATGCAACAAAGCAGGTTGCTATTGCAATTAACTCTCTAAATTCAAAGACTGCAGCCGCTCAATCTTCGGCGCAAGCAAATGCGATTGCAGCAGCAGCAAAAGCAGCAGCAGATGCGTCAGCAAAAGCTGCAGCAGATTCAGCAGCAGCGGCCCAAAAAGCAGCAGCAGCGGCCCAAAAAGCAGCGA
>JBILJK010000109.1:0-3208 GCA_044377285.1 Candidatus Planktophila sp. | reverse complement strand
ATCGTGCATGTAGTAGATGGTTCACATCCTGATCCATTTGAACAGATCCGAGCCGTCAGATTAGTTATTGATGAGATCGGCGGAAAAGATATTCCTGAAATTATCGCCATCAATAAGGTGGATGTTGCTGACCCTGCAGTGATTTTGGAAATTTTGCGCAAAGAACCTAATAGTTACGCCTTTTCAGTACGTACTGGGTTTGGAATAGAAGGGTTATTGCATGCAATTGAAAGTTCTCTGCCAAGACCTTCGATCGAGATTAATGTTGTCATTCCTTACGATCGAGGCGATTTGGTTCACGCAATTCATGAAAGCGGAGAAATCTTTTCTGAGCAGTACTTACCTGAGGGAACTTCGATTCACGCCCGCGTAAATGGTGGATTGGCTCAAAGAATCGAAAATTCCCACACAAGTGGGCAATAACACCGACACGCCGCCTCATATATCCTGCATAACCCAGATAAATGCGCCATGATGCGCCCGTTAGCAGTTATTAGGATTTATTGAAAGGCGGTGAGAGCAATGGCAACAGATTACGACACACCCAGAAAAACTGATGAGGAACTTCATGAGGAGTCTCTAGAAGAACTCAAAGCTAAGCGTGTTGATGCTCAATCCGGTCAGATCGATGTCGATGAAGCAGAAGCAGCAGAAAATCTTGAATTACCTGGTGCAGATTTATCAGGTGAAGAGTTGGCGGTTCGCGTCGTTCCAAAACAGGTTGATGAGTTCACATGCTCACGTTGTTTCTTGGTACACCACATGACCCAACTTGCTAAAGGTGAAGGCGCTAAAGCTGTTTGCAAAGAGTGCAATTAACTCTGCTGTTCTAGTTTTTTATAGCTTTTATTAATTCACTTCCACAATTACTGCTAATCAACCAATATGGTGTTGAATCATTTTTGTCTGTGATGGTTGCCCGGATTCCTGCAGGAGCCCAAAAACGTATAGCAAGAAATGCGTTCGGGTTTGCATCACGGGTTCTGATTAGACGTATCGCTGTGTTATCTAGGTCGATACATTCGGCAATAAATCCTAGGTCGATGTGAGCCTTTCCAACTCGGAGTTCTTTGTCATCAACTTCAATAATCAAAGCAGTTGAGATGTAAATCCAAATAAGCGCCGCAGTAACTCCGGCAAGAGCAATCAGTGCGGCATTATTTCCAAGGGCAGCCCATATCGAAACCACCAAAGAAAGCATGAAGAAGTACACAAGGGCCAAAAGCCATAGTGGTGCACGTATCACTTCGCGGTAACGCATGGGAGTTACCGTATCGGATATCAAGGCTGTAACCTTGCCAAATGGCACGGATTCCAAGTACAACAGCTCCTGAAGGTTCGCCGATTCCAGAGCGTCACCCACAAGCACCCGTTGTCGGTTCAAAAATTCCATCGCACTTTGGGCATTGTTTTGGTTGTGGTGAATTACATCCGACTGGTTTACATCTTGTTGCTTATGCCGGCACGGGTTTAGATATCACAGCAGAATTTACAGTTAATGAAAACCATCAAGGAGCACCTGGTCTAGCGCACGGTGGACTTTTGTCCTTGGCATTTGATGAAGCACTTGGAAAATTAATGTGGTTACTGCGCGCACCAGCTGTTACCGGTCGCTTGGAAACAGATTTTGTAAAGCCAGTTCCTATGGGTACGACTCTGCACATCACTGCAGAAATCACTGGGCAGGTCAATCGCAAGGTCTACACATCAGCTATTGGCCGACTTAATTCACCAGATGGTGAAATAGCAGTTCGAGCCGCAGCACTTTATATAATTGTGCCTATGGATCACTTTATGAATAACGCACCTAAAGAGTATTTAGAACAAATGGCAAAGACGCCTGAATTAATGGCATTTGTAGATCCAACTTTCGAGATTAATCCATAACAATGGGCACAGTTCAGGTATTAATCACTCGCTTAGATCCATCAGTACCGCTTCCCTCATATGCAAAAGGTGGCGATGCTGGCGCAGATATTGCCACCCGTGTTGATGTGACATTACAACCAGGGGAGCGAGCACTTGTCCCTACTGGAATTTCAATTGCACTGCCTGATGGATATGTAGCCTTAGTTCATCCACGATCAGGTTTAGCAATCAAACATGGGGTAACAATGGTCAACGCACCAGGAACAGTTGATGCTGGCTATCGCGGAGAACTGCAATGCATAATGATCAACCATGACCCTAAGGAAGCTATTACTTTTCATAAAGGCGATCGCATTGCGCAATTAGTTATCCAAAAAGTAGAACGCGCAGAGTTTGTTGAAGTTAAGGATTTGCCAGGTTCAGGACGCGGTGTTGGTGGATTCGGATCAACGGGATGAGCCAACATGATGAGGACCGTGACAAGGTTGTTAACGCTTTAGGTGGAAAAAAAGGCCTTATTGATTCAGGTGTGCCATCTATTGTTTTTTTGATTGTTTTTAATTTTACGAAAGAGGTAAACACCGCTATTTTGGCGGCTCTTGGACTCTCGCTACTTCTTGCCATTTATCGACTAGCTCGCAAGGACACAATTCAGCATTCAATCTCTGGTGTGATCGGTGTCTTGATTTGTGCGTACTTTGCTAATCGCAGTGGAAATGCAACTGATTTCTACATTCCAAAACTTCTGACAAATTTGGGATACGGAAGTGTGTATTTGATCGCAAATCTTGTTGGCTGGCCAATTTTAGGCTTAGTACTTGGGCCGCTATTGGGAGAGAATTTTACTTGGCGCAATAATCCGGCACGCAAGAAGATGTATATCAAAGCAAGTTGGCTTTGGGTTGCGATGTTCTTTCTGCGAATTGCAGTTCAGTATCCAATTTATAAGAGTGGAAATGTCAATCTTTTGGGTACCGTCAATCTTGCGATGGGATATCCGTTATTTTTCATTACAGCGTATGCAACATGGCTGGTAGTTAAAGCTGGACCGCCCGCACAAAAGGTAGCTGATTAAGAGATAAAGCAGGCTTTAATGTGAGCTTCAGCATCAGCGGATGCAACAAACAGCAGCTCATCACCAGCGGCAAAAACATCGTGTGCTTTAGCGGTAATTACTCGACCATCACGAACGATCGCTGCAATTGCAGCATTTTCTGGAAGTTCAATCTCTTCTACAGTCTTCCCAATACACGCAGAACCATCTGGCAATGTAAGTTCTACAAGGTTGGCTTGACCTTTTCTAAATGAGAACAAGCGGACAACATCGCCAACGCTTACT
>JBILJK010000108.1:0-3209 GCA_044377285.1 Candidatus Planktophila sp. | reverse complement strand
TAGTCCCACTGCAACAACAGCATCAAAGCCCTTATCAAATGCATATTGGGCGGCCAGTGGAATTTCAAAAGAGCCCGGAACAAACTGAACGTCAACACTGCCTACTTGTGCCTCTTTCAGTGCGCGCTGGGCACCTGCGATTAAGTCATTACAGATATCTAGATGCCACGATGATGAAATGATCGCAACCTTTGCCTGCGGAAGTGGCGTAATACCAATGCGTGGTGCATGTCCTGCCATTTATTTGCCTCCTCGTGAGTGACCAAGTTTTGCTTCCTTGGTTGCTAGATACTTTTCATTAAATTTATTGCTGACGATGACTAGTGGTTTTTGTGTAACTGTAATGCCAGCGTATTTCAGGGCTGCGACCTTGTTGGGGTTATTAGTTAAAATCACTAGATCTTGCAAACCGAGTGCTTTAACTATTGCAATTGCATCATTCCAGTCGCGTGCATCGATCTCGTGTCCTAGATGCAAGTTGGCATCAATGGTGTCCATGCCTTGATCCTGTAATTGATACGCCTTGATCTTTTCTGTCAGCCCAATGCCACGGCCTTCGTGATCACGTAAGTAAATGATGTATCCATGACCATGTGCTTGAATCAAATTAATTGATTGTTCTAGCTGTTCGCCACAATCACAGCGTTGGGAATGAATAACATCGCCCGTAAAGCATTCGCTATGAATACGCACCATTGGAAGATCGCCAGATGGGCCAAAGGCGATTACTGCGTGTTCGCGCTGGCGCAGCCCAGGAAATGTTGCGATTTTCCACATGCCGCTGCGAAGTGGCAATTGCGCCCATTCAAATGTGAATTGTGTAGTGCCCTGTGACGGTGCAATTGGGTTGCTCGCAACATATGATTTCAAATCTTCAACAGAAATAACTGGAATTGAATGCTCGGTAGCAAAGGCTTCTAGTGATTGCCCACGCGCCATAGAGCCATCATCGTTAACGATTTCAGAAAGTAGGCACAGTGGTTGTGCGCCGACGATTTGCGACAGTGCAACACCAGCTTCGGTATGACCACCACGGGCTGCTAGCCCTCCATTATCTGCAATCAATGGAAATACATGGCCTGGGCGAATGAAATCTGATGCGACAGATGAAAGATCAGCAAGTGCCCGGACAGTGTTTGATCGCTCTTGTGCGCTAACACCAGTTGTAATCCCTGGCTTGTAATCAACGCTGACAGTAAAGGCGGTCTTCTTTGAATCCTGGTTTTCTTCAACCATTAACGGAAGATGTAATTGGCGTGCCCGCTCTTGGGTCATAGCAACACACAAAATTCCGGTTGTATGGCGAACCATAAAGGCAACTTTTTCGGGTGTGGCCTTCTCTGCCAGAATCATGAGATCGCCTTCATTTTCGCGATCAGCATCATCTGTAACAATAATTAGATCGCCATTTTTATAAGCATCCAAAGCTCTTTGGAGATTACTCATCATTTATCTCCCTTGGACAATAAGCGTTCAACATATTTAGCTAATACATCGACCTCAACGTTGATCAAATCCCCCGGCAACAACGTTGAAAGATTGGTGCGCTCTAATGTTTCTGGAATTAACCACACTGTGACGACGTTGTTGGCATCATTGATTTCGCCAACAGTTAAAGAAATTCCATCTAAGCAAATTGAGCCTTGATTTACTATGTATTTGCTCAATTCGGCCGGCACAGTGATATCAAACTGCGCCCACTTATCCCCCGGAGTTAAACCAACAACTGTTGCAACACCATCCACATGTCCCTGAACCATGTGTCCACCCATGCGAGCATTTAACTGCGCGGCTAATTCGAGATTAACGGGACTGCCTACAAAGATTTGTGACAAAGATGTAAGGGTTAGAGTTTGAACCATAACATCTGCAGTAAACGCTGTGCCATCAATCGTTGTGGCGGTTAAGCACACACCGTTTACCGCAACTGAGTCACCAACTGCGATCTGTGAAATCAAACCAGGAGCGTTAATTGTAAAGACGGCAGAGGTTTCACTCTTTTCAATAGCGGTAATTGAACCTAGTTCGGCAATGAGTCCAGTAAACATCACTCACCATTCCTTATTCGATACACAGATTTAACATCGCCATCTAGAACTACGGTGCTGATGTGGTCCATTCGCATCTGATCAGTAATCGTTGTTGGGTAATCAAAGGCAAAGAAGTGCTTGCCGGTTCCGAGCAAAGAGGGAGCTTGGTACATGATTAATTCATCGAGCAGACAGCCGTCTAACATCGCGCTGCCCAGCGTTGGACCTGCCTCAACAAAGACATGATTAATGCCTAGTTCGTTGAGTTTTTCAACTAACACATCTAGATCTTTAGTAGCCACAACAACTGTGTCGGCAGCGTTATCAAAGACTTGTGCGTTTGTTGGCAAAGTTTGCTCCCCGCAAATAACGCGGATTGGGTTAGCTCCATAGCCATCAAAGGATCCACGCGGGATCAAATGTGGATCATCTGTAATTACAGTATTGGTACCAACAAGAATCGCATCTGCCTGGCGGCGCAATATCTGCACATCGGCCCGTGATGTTTCATTACTAATCCATTTAGAAGTTCCATCAGCTGCTGCAACTTTGCCATCAAGGGTTGCGGCAACTTTCCAGGTAAAGAATGGTCGGTTCTTACGGATCTTCATTAACCAAGCGCGATTAGAAAAAGCGGCTTCATCTATCAGGACGCCCTCAATCACAGTGACACCTGCTGCGCGAAGTGCAGCTGCGCCTCCTGCTGCCTTTTGATTGGGGTCGCTAACTGCAAAGACAACAGTTGTAATGCCCGCGTCAATAATTGCTTGCACACATGGCCCGGTGCTACCTGTGTGATTACATGGTTCAAGGGTTACAACTATTGTTGAACCTTTTGCTTTATCCCCGGCAGCTTTAATTGCAACTACTTCGGCGTGATCGCTACTTTTGACACGATCATGAAAACCTTCACCCACAATATTTCCTGCTGCATCAATGATTACTGCGCCAACAATTGGATTGGGCGCAGTCTTTCCTAAACCTTTTTCGGCAAGGGCAATGGCACGTTGCATTGCAACTGTGTAATCCATTTTTAACTCCCCTACCCCTTGGCTCTAGAAACGAGTAACCGGGGTGGGTGCGAGAACCATTTCAAAAGAAAAGGCGCAGCAAGGGTAGGCAAAAACCCACCCTTTGTTGGTTTCCTCTCATCCGGACTTTAACCGTCGGTCTCAGAAT
>JBILJK010000025.1:0-11034 GCA_044377285.1 Candidatus Planktophila sp. | reverse complement strand
CAATGCCAACAACCATCGAAATTGTTTATGGTGGTGCAAGCCGCCATGAGAGCGAATTCAATGCATTGCAGTATTTGAAACCAGCAATTATTGCAGGTGACATAGATATCGTTTTGATTCATGATGGTGCAAGACCTTTAGCAGCACCCGAATTATTTACTGCGATCGCAGATGGAGCGGCAGAGCATGGTGGTGCTATTCCCACAATCGCACTTGATCCACGCGAAATGGATATGGAACGAGCTGAAACTGTGGCACGTGTTCAAACTCCACAAGGCTTTAGAGCACAACCTTTGTTGGCAGCCTATGAGAAATCAATTGAGGAAGGCTTTGTTGGTACAGATACCGCTGCATGCATGGAAAAGTTTTTCCCAGAAGTGAAAATACTTGCAGTTCCGGGGGATGTCTTTAACTTCAAAATTACATACCCTCAGGATTTGGCTATTGCCGAGGTTTTACTTCCGACCCGATAAATGCTTCATTAATTCAATCTCTTTTTCTGAGTTAATGCGGGTGCTTTCTGGGTCAGCATCGACAGTGGCAATGCGTGCATCAGCTTTTAGCGGGACAAACCACGTTGATGTTGAGCCTTCAGGATCGATTGCGCTGTAGCGAATTAGCTCAGGCGTAGAGATTCTCTTCATAGAATTTCGATCAATGGTGCCCTCTATGTGCTGATCGGCACCGATTGATTTCAAGGTCTCGGTGAAGGCTGAAACTGGTCGTACCGCATCGATACTTGGGGTTAAGGCCCCCATAACTCGATCAAACTGGGCTGCTGCAGTTAGCGCTCTTTGTGAATCATGAATCATCACTACATCAGATGGCCTGGCACTACTTAAGGATTGTGCAAGCTCTTGCGCATTGTTTGGATCGCATTGAATCTTTTCACAATCAAGTTCTGAAAGCTGCAAGAGATCATCTTTAGTGCCAGCAATAGCTAAATGGGCGCTTGGCCCATACTGCGCAACAAATTTGCCGACAGTATCAAGACAGATTTGTAGAATGCTTTGATTCTTTAATTCATGGAAAGCAATCGGCGATGTAATCGCCACAACAACCTTCAGAGAAGGTGTGCTCATCAATTAAGAAGCGAGAACCTCGTCAAGGATTACAGCAGCCTTTTCTTCATCAGTGCGCTCTGCAAGAGCAAGCTCTGACACAAGGATCTGCTTCGCCTTGGCGAGCATGCGCTTTTCACCAGCTGATAATCCACGATCTAAATCGCGACGGTAAAGATCGCGAACAACTTCGGCAACCTTAATAACATCACCTGAAGCAAGCTTTTCTAAATTTGCCTTGTAACGGCGTGACCAGTTTGTTGGCTCTTCTGTATATGGCTGGCGCAATACGCTGAACACGCGATCTAGGCCTGCTGAATCAACAACATCACGAACTCCGACTAGATCCACGTTGTCTGCAGGAACGCGGACTGTTAGATCGCCTTGAGTAACTTTTAACACTAGGTAGGTCTTTTCTTCACCCTTGATCACACGAGTTTCAATAGCTTCAATTAATGCTGCCCCGTGGTGAGGATAAACAACGGTTTCGCCGACCTTAAATGTCATGTGATGCCCTTCGCTAGAGGGTCAATTCTACCAGCAATCTTTAGATCATAAAACCCAGTAAAAGTAGCGTTAAATACTGCTTATTTGATGTGAGACAATTGCGCTTATGCGTCGCACTATTTCAGCATTAGCTATTGCAGCATTAGCCATCTCACTTACTGGATGCGGCGCAGGTAATAACGCGTCGACTCGTCAGGTTAAGCAAGTAACAGATGGTGTGGAAGGTTCAATCACCAAAGATGGCAATAACATCAAGATTCTTAACCTTCTTGTAGTTGCTGCAGGTGGCGGAAACGCAGTTTTGGTAGGAACAATTATCAATAATGGCGACGCAGAAGATGCACTATTAGGAATTGCAATAAATGGCAGTGCCGTTACTTACACAGGCAATAACGCTTTGCCCAAGAACACCCCAATCATTTTTGAAGGTGACAGTGCTAACGCAAAGGCTGTACTTGGTGGATTTGGTGGATCAGCCGGTTCAAATGTGAAGGTTAGTTTGTTCTTTGCATTAGCAGGAGAAATAACACTTGATGCAATCGTTCGCGATACTCGTGACGATTACGCGGGCGTAACAGCTGCAATTGATGTTCCAATGGTTTCACCATCGCCAACACCGACGCCAACCAAATAAAATAAGACTTAATCTTTAATTAACTAGTTACTTTTTTCCTTGATTGGCAACTGCTGCAATTGCATCCTTGGCGGCTGCTGGATCTAGGTATTCCCCGCCCTTAACTACTGGCTTAAAGTTTTGATCCAGTTTGTAATACAGCGGAATACCTGTAGGAATATTTAATCCAGCAATATCCTCGTCACTAATTCCATCAAGATGCTTGACCAACGCACGTAATGAATTTCCGTGCGCGGTTACAAGAACACGCTTGCCAGCTTTTAGATCAGGAACAATCGCTGAATCCCAATAAGGAAGCATGCGGGTAATGACATCCTTCAAACATTCAGTCTTTGGCGCTTCAATATCGGCATAACGAGCATCATGCGCCTGGCTAAATTCATCGTTGTCATCGATCGGTGGGGGTGGCACATCGAAGCTGCGGCGCCACAACTGGAACTGTTCTTCTCCGTACTGAGCCAATGTTTGTGCTTTGTCCTTGCCTTGCAGTGCGCCGTAGTGACGCTCGTTTAGTCGCCATGAACGCTGCACAGGAATCCAGTGACGATCACATGCATCAAGTGCTAACTGAGATGTATGAATCGCACGACGCAACAATGATGTGTGAAGTACATCCGGCAACAATCCGCGCTCTGCCAACATCGCACCACCGCGACGGGCCTCTGCTTCACCTTTATCTGAAAGTCGAACATCGACCCAACCAGTGAAAAGGTTTTTGGCATTCCATTCAGATTCGCCGTGGCGCAGCAAGACAAGTTCGAAGTTAGTCATGGATGCAGTCTAAACCAAATGTTGCTAGTTAAACCAAATGCTTAAAGGCATCTAAATTGGCCAAGGACTCTCCGCGTGAAACACGCCATGCCCACTCGCGACGGATTGCGTTGGCAAATCCAAGTTCAAGAAGTGGATTAAATGAACTATCGCTGTACTGCAACACTGATCCAACTAATCGATCTAGCTCGCGGTCTGTAACTGCAAACAAGGGCAGGCGTCCAACTAAGAAAATATCACCAAGTTCGTTGGTGGCAAAAGCAATGCCATACATCCCAGCGTTTTTTAACATGCAGTAGGCATGAACACCAGCTTCATTATCATCTGGTTTGCGAATAACAAAGGCGTTAATGCTTAAGGAGTGGTCACCAACTATTAGCGCGCAATGCGTCTGCAACTTTTTCTCACCTGGCAACGAGACTAAAAAGGTGTTGCCATCTTTACGTTCGTATTCCAGATCATGAGAATCTAAAAACTCTTCAATTGTGATGCGTGGGTCGATCGCAGCCATTTAGGCTTCCAGAGATTTGCGGGTTTGTGTAATTACTTGATCGTAAATGTCTAGCGTGCCACGCGCGGTTGCATCCCAACCAAAGTGAGAAGCATGCTCGATTGCGCCCATCGAAAGCAGCACACGGCGCTGTGGTTCTTGTAGTAAACGTGCGATAACAGAAGACCATGCCTTGGGATCATGTCCGTCCACTAGAACACCTGAAATACCATCGGCTACTGCAGTACGAAGTCCGCCAACAGCTGTTGCAACAACCGGTGTTCCACATGCTTGAGCTTCTAGTGCGACTAAACCAAAACTTTCACTGTAGCTAGGGACAACTACTAAATCTGCTGCGCGATACCACTGGGCTAAATCCCCGCGCGCGACAGGAGGTGCAAACCGAACAACATCATCAATGCCAAGCCAGGTTGTTAATTCTTTTAAACGATCGACTTCTTCAGTATTTGCACCAGATGCTCCACCAATAATGTTGACGATTAATTTATGTCGCATCAGCGGGGAATGCTTTACTAATTCGCTAGTTGCTCGAATTAAAACTTCTGGTCCTTTATGTGGCTGAATTCGACCAACAAAAGAAACTACAAGCGAATCCTGAGGCACATCAACAATGACACGTGCCGCACTACGACCTTGGCCAGGTGTGAATGTGTACAGATCCACACCTGGGCTAACAACGTGCACAATGTCTGGGCAAGCATCGTAAAGGGATACAAGGCTGGCAGCTTCAGCATCAGTGTTTGCAACTAATGCATTGGCCGCGGCAACAACCTGTGTTTCACCTTGCACACGGATCATTGGTTCAGGTGATTCACCTTCAGCTAAGTTTAAATTCTTTACACGTGCCATTGTGTGCATGGTGTGAACCAGCGGGATTCCAAGCGACTTTGCCGCAGGCATCGCAACTTTTCCTGAAATCCAATAATGTGAATGAATTGCATCGTATTTTTCATCCTTAACGAGACGCAAAAACTCTTTGGATAACCCTGCAATATGGGCAGGTAACTGCTCTTTGGATAATGTTCCGTGTCCGCAATCAAAGTAGCGCACACGTACACCTGGTGAAATTTCTACAGTGGCTGTTTCACTTGTATGTGTTCGACGAGTAAAGATGTCGACTGATACACCCATAGCCGCCATGCGTTGAGCTGATTCGACAACATAAATATTCATGCCGCCAGCATCACCAATACCTGGTTGTTCCAGAGGTGATGTATGCACCATTAATACTGCAATGCGGCCGCTCATGGTGTTAAGGGTACGCGCACCTAGAAGGTTGCGCGAATGGTGCCCACTGGCAGGCCTGCACCCAATGTATTGACGGGTACTTCGTGTGCATCAATGCCAAATATTGCTAAAGCTGCTGTCGTTATTGCAGGCATTGCACGAGCATTACCATCGCTAATCTTGATAGCCAATGTACGGCCATCAGCAAGTGAAGCAACATTGACCGCTTCTGCGCCATCTTTCATAAACAAGCCAGGGATATTCTGCATCATCCGGGTTGCAAGACGACCAGGACCAGAAACCATTTCAGGGAATTCACGGCACGCTTGTGCAACTTCTTGATGCACTGGATCTTTGCTGATTGTTAAGTTACGAATTGCGCGAGCAAGACCAAGTAATGAAAATAAAAATAGCGGAGCGCCACATCCGTCAACGCTTATTCCTGCAACGTTTTCGCCACTCATTTGTTCTACTTCAGCTTTTATTGCAAGCTGCAATGGATGAGCTGGATCTAAATATGAATCAATTGGCCAGCCATTGATAACGCATGTAGCAAGCATTCCTGCGTGCTTTCCGCTGCAGTTCATTGCAAGGCGAGTTGGTTCAGATGTGCGACGAAGTTCTTCATCTAGTGGGCGATCTAAAATGCATTGCAACGAGTGCTCATCAAGGCCCGCCTTTGCCAAAATCGCTTGCGCACCTTGCTGGTGCATAGGCGTACCTGCATGCGAGGCACACACAAGTGCCAATAATCGCGGTTCGATATCTAACCCAGCACGCACCATCGCAGAAGCCTGAATTGATTTAAGTGAAGAGCGTGAATAGATATTTAAGGTTGGATCACCTTTTTGAAAAAGAATTGAGCCATCTGCGTTAAGCAACACCATATGCCCTGCATGAATAGATTCAACAACATCGCTGCGTGTGACCTCGGCTAAAACTTCGCCAAGTGATAATTCGCCGGTCATTTATTCTGATTGACGTTCTAATGATGACCAGACGTGTGCTTGTAGCTCTTGTCCTTCGGCCGCCATGTCATATGCATAAAACAATTCGCCAGCCACAAGACCATACAAACGAACTCCCGCAGTAACAATTTTGGCTGATGGCGCTGAATAGCCTTGGTCCATCACTAGCTGAATTTTGGGGCCATCAAATGTTCCAACCCAACCTTCGGTGATTCCAGTGCTGTGTGAAATTAAAACTTCTAAAACATTGTTTGGCTTTACACGCCAGAAACCAACTTCAGATGCTGCTGGACGAACGATCTCACCCTCAGCATCAATAATCCATGAACGTGAAAAGTAATTGAGGAAGTTGCGACCATCGTGATTAAAGACAACCTCTGATGCGAATTCAAAACCTGGGATTGTTGGGTACTCGCCACGGCCCTTGCCCCGCCATGTGCCAACCATCCATGCCAATGGATTTAAATCTGGATGTAAACCTTCAGGGATTGTGAAAACCATTAGGGACGTTGCCTCCAGTTAGTGCTTCGTCGCGCTTGTGATTGGCGACCTTTAAATGAATAGATAACGAGCACTACACCTAATGCGATGGCAACAAGGCCAAGGATTATTGATGTGAACAGCTCCATGGCTTAAGAATAGCGGTTAAACAATTACCTGCTGCGCCGCAGGAACTCCATCAACGCTGAGCGTTGCTTCAATTGGAGTATTTCTTTTCACGATTGCCAATGCGATAGTTCCTAATTCGTGGTGACGAGCGACTGTGCCAATAAATCCAACGACAATTCCGTCATTTTCAATCTTTGTACCAACTGCCGGAAATCCAACATCACTGCCATCTAGGTGCAACATCACCAATCTGCGCGGCGGATTACCCAAGTTATAAATCTTTGCCACAGTTTCTTGGCCCCGGTAACAGCCCTTTTTCATGTGGACTGCACCATTTAACACGCCGATTTCATTGGGAATTGATTTGTGATCAGTTTCAAAACCGATACGTGGACGGTGCGCAGCAACTCTTTCTGCATCCATGGCCCATGTACCAACCTGGGTAGCAACGCCACCAAATGTCTTTTTCATTTCTTCAACTTCGCCGCGTGGAACCAATGCAAATGGTCCACCGATTTCAGTTGCTGCACCTGGTGCTCGCAAAACTGCGTATTCATCACTGGCATCTTTAACATCAACGCGAAGCATGAACTTCATCTTTGTTAAATACTCGATTAGTTGTTCTGAATAACCAGGATCCAGGACAAGAAAGGTGGTTGTTCCATCATCAACTAGATTGAATTGGTATTCGACATGACCTTTTGCATCCAAAATCATATTTGGCATCCACACACCAGGTTGTAAATCACTGACAAACTGTGTTGTTAAATCATGTAACCACTTCAAACGATCCTGGCCGCTAACAGCGACAATATTGTGATGCGATAAATCTGCCCATGCAGTTCCGGCTTCTAGCGCTCTTTGTTCTTTAACTGGTTCGCCAAAATGCCACACAGCTCCTTTGTCAGGACCTGCTTCAACCAGAACGGCGCTCATGCGCTTAATCTACCGCGATTGAGAAAGAGATGCCCTACGGCTTAACGCATGCAGCACAGGTGCCGTACACAGCAAAGTGTGTGACATCAGTTTTAAAGCCGTAATCATCGGCCAATGTGTTTACAAAGTTTGCTGCTGTTTCAATAGGTGCATCACCAACTGATCCGCATGTGCCACACACAAGGTGTAAATGAGTTAACTCTTCAGCTGCGTGATAGGTAGCACCACCATGACCCAAGTGTGTGTGCTGCACAAGTCCAACGTTTTCAAGGGTTTCAAGATTTCGATACACAGTTGAAAGGTTGATTCCAGGATGTGTTTGACGAACTTTTTCTGCAACTTCTTCAGGTGTTGCGTGCCCAAGAGAGCGCACTGCAGACAGAACAAGTTCGCGCTGTGGTGTTAAGCGCAATCCCTTTTCATGAAGTTCATGCTTTGCGGCCATGTAGAAAGCCTACCCTTACTTGCTTCGAGCGCGAAGTAGGAGAAGGTAGATCTCGCACCCAAGGCAGAAGTTAAAGGCAGCGTTTAAGAAGGCTGCAGCAAGTGCAAAAGCAGTTGCCACTATAAAGAGCGCATCAATGCCAGTGGTTATTCCAACGATTGCTGTTAGCGCAAAGAGCAACCCAACGTTTTGTGCAAACTGTGGTGGACGAACATCTTCAGTTGGTGCATCACCCTTTAAACGAGGCTTTACCAATGTCTTATAGATAAATGCATACGGTGTGAACTGTGGTCCTTTGATTGCACCGATTGCAAACACAACAGCTTGAGCAACTATCACCCAAATATTATTTGTTGCTAGTGCTGTGGCTAAAACCGCTGTTGTGATGACTGCGCCGAAACGCGGCCCACGTGCATCAATAATTGTTATGTTCTTTTTTGTTGCTAAATCCTGTGTCATTTTTAATTCCTATCGTTGTGTGTTTGTGATTAATTGAAGTAATTGTTAAATGAAGAAACAATTAAGCAATACACAAAGATGCAGACATACGGCCGTAATCAATTACACGGCGCTTAGTAGCTGCTAACAACATATGGCAAGTGTAAAGAAGTTGCAGAACTATCGCGAGTTGCAACTAATTCGCATTAACGAATCGCAGAAATTGCGCTTAAAACCTGGGCTCGCTTAGGTGCACCCATTGCGCGGCCGACTTCATGGCCTGTGCGGTCTAGAAACAAGGTCGTTGGGGTGCTGCGGATATCTAATGTGCGCACAAGTTCCAGATTAGTTTCGGCATCAATTTCGACATAAACAACATCGCTAATGGTCTCGGTGACATCTTCCAGCAACATTCTGGTTGCCCGACATGGACTGCAGAAGGCCGATGAAAACTGCACCAAAGTCGCTCGGGGTCCTAGGGGCGTTCCGATCATGCTGGGCGTGATTAGACCTTTGTCAGACTTAACAACAACCTTGCCGCGAGAACGCTGATACCAAAGCCCATATCCAGTAGCTAAGACCAGCACGATTGCGATTGGAAGCAAAGATTTCACAGGGGTAGTCTGTACCAATGGCGAGAGTTCTTCTACTTACGAACACTCTTGGTGCCAGCGCAGAAGTGCTTCCCGCACTTGGTTTGCTGCAGCATCAAGTTCGCATCTTGCCTGCCGAAGCTAGCGTGCTAGTTGATGCTCCAGAAGCTGATGTCCTGCTCATTGATGCACGACGCGATCTGCCCGCAACTAAATCTTTAACCAAGCTACTTAATTCAACAGGTGTTGGTTGCCCAATTATTGCAATCACAACTGAGGGCGGGCTAACCGCAGTTAACGCTGACTGGGGAATTGATGATGTCATCCTTGATACAGCAGGTCCAGCAGAAGTTGATACTCGAATTCGCATCGCACTGGGCAAACATGCAATTGAATTAGTTGCATCAAACCCACATGCTGGAGAAATCAGAAGTGGCGAAGTTAGTATTGATGAAACCACTTACACCGCCAGACTTCGCGGAGAAGTTTTGGATTTAACATTTAAAGAGTTTGAATTACTAAAGCACCTTGCACAACACCCGGGCCGTGTTTTCACACGTGCACAACTGCTGCAAGAAATTTGGGGATATGACTACTTCGGTGGAACCCGCACAGTAGATGTTCACATCCGTCGACTTCGTTCAAAGCTTGGTCCAGAGTTTGAATCGATCATCGGCACAGTCCGAAATGTTGGATACCGCTTTACCGTTGATGCTTAACAATGCGCCACATACTTAAGCTGCATCGCGATTTAAATGCAGATTCATTGCCGCAAGCAGATCACGATTACACAATCGAGAGCTTTAACCCTGCTATTCACAAACAACAGTGGCTAGAGCTAAATAATTACATATTTTCTCATCACGCAGACCAAGGTAATTGGGCGATGCAAGATCTCGACAATCGCATGGTCGAGCCTTGGTTTGATGCCAATGGCTTCTTTCTGGCAACAGAAAACGGCGTCATTGAAGGATTTGTGTGGACCAAGATCCATCAAGACTTAATTAATCAGGATCCTGTGGGCGAGCTATATGTCGTCGGCACTCACCCAGATCATTCAGGTAAAGGGATTGCTCGTGCTTTGTCTGTTGAGGCGATCAATTACCTTGCAGATAAAGGTTTAAAGCATGCGATCTTGTATGTGGATGCTGATAACGAAAAAGGCCTAAAACTCTACGGATCCTTAGGGTTTAACTAACGCGCTAAAAAGATTTGTGAAACTGTCTTTGCAAGAATTGGTGATGCTTGAGCCCAAGTAATTCCATAAACCTTTACAAACGCCTCTTCAAATGTCAGACCATTTGAAACCTGCACAATTAACTCAGTTGGTGAATCAATTCCTTTAAGTGCTACCAAGCATTCCATTGTGATGTAACCAAGGGTGTAGACATAGCCAAACATTTCGTCGTTGTTCTTTCCAGGCATCAGAGATGCATAGAAGCGTTCTATATCTACAGGCTCTAAGCTCTTGATCTCTTGATTTGGAGGGGCATCTAGCCACTGACGACGATTCTGTAGATATTCCTCAATTGTTTTTGCTGCACCAGTGTTTCCTGCAATGTGAGCATGGCCTTCGAGGAACCATCGCGGTAAGTAATTAAAGTTCTGATCATCTTTTTGCTTACCGATAAATTGCATTGCCTGGGCAATATGGGTGTATTCATGTATCTCAAGGCCACCGTTCAGATGATATCTATCTGTTTGGCCTCCAGGTTCGACAACACCATACTGAGAAAATCCAACAGTGCCTGAAGCTTTTCCAGCACTTGCACCATTACATTTTTGCACCGAGCTGCAAGAGCCATCTACTTGTACTGCAATATGAGAAAGGTTTAATTCGCTAAATTTTGCTTTTGCCCAACCTTTATCTTGAAAGCGATAATAAATAGCATAAAAGCTCTGCGGTTGGGCAAATCCTGCAAAAATTCTTGTGGCATCTTCAAAAATTCCTTTTACATTTGCGTTGGGAATAGTCGTATTTGGTCCAACAAAAATATCTTGTCTTACTGGGATAGCTGCTGACTTCTTTATCTTTTCATTTGTAGAAGTCCAGGCAGAAATTGCAATGCCTTGTGAATTCCCGTATAGCTCGTCAAACGTTTTTGGGATGACTACTGGGGGCGCTGTTGGTGTTGGTGTGGGAGTAGGTGTGGGAGTAGGTGTGGGAGTAGGTGTTGGAGTAGGTGTTGGAGTAGGTGTTGGAGTAGGTGTTGGAGTAGGTGTTGGCGTTGGTGTTGGAGTTGGCTTAACAACGACTACGCCTTTATTCCAGACAAGTTTCTTACCACTCTTAATGCATGTGAATTTCTTACCGCCAACAGTTGAAGTTATCCC
>JBILJK010000024.1:0-11080 GCA_044377285.1 Candidatus Planktophila sp. | reverse complement strand
TTAGGTGATTCAGGTCGGGTTTTGTTGCGAGCATCAGGTACTGAAGCCCTTGTAAGAGTCATGGTTGAAGCCGCCAGTGATAGCCTTGCGCAAGAAGTTGCACAGCAGCTTGCAGATGTTGTTAAAAAAGAAATTTCACTTTAAAAGAACTAGGAGTCAATAGTTATGTGCGGAATTGTGGGTTACACAGGACCACAATCTGCCTCTATTCCTCTCATCGAAGGATTGCGCCGCCTTGAATACCGCGGGTATGACTCTGCAGGAATCGCACTTGGCACACCAGGCAAACTTTTTATTGAAAAGAAGGCTGGCAAACTTTCAAACTTAGAAAATGCCTTAGATGCATCTTTGCCCAACGTTAATTCGGGTATCGGTCACACCCGCTGGGCAACGCATGGTGGGCCAACAGATACCAACGCACATCCACATGTTGATAATGATGAAAAATTGGCAGTCATCCACAATGGAATTATTGAAAACTACACCGAACTTCGTACGCAACTTGAAGCCAAAGGTCATAAGTTTTCCTCTGAAACAGATACAGAATCAGTTGCTCATCTGCTGAGTGATCTTCGCAAAGAGCACAAGGGCGATTTAACCGCCGCTATGCGAGATGCCGTTAAAGCGCTTCGTGGTTCATTCACATTGCTCGCAATCCATGCCGATAAACCGGATGTAGTTGTAGGGGTTCGCCGCAACTCTCCACTTGTTGTCGGTGTCGGTAAAGGCGAGAACTTTATGGCATCTGATGTGGCAGCATTTATTGAGTACACCAAGCATGCAATTGAATTAGGCCAAGATGAAATCGTCACAATGACGCCGACCACTATTGAAATCACTGATCTTGATGGAAAATCAGTTAAAGCAAAAGAGTATGAGATTTCATGGGATGCAAGCGCAGCCCAAAAGGGTGGTTTTGCACATTTCATGTTGAAAGAGATCTTTGAGCAACCTAAGGCTGTTGCCGACACCTTGATAGGTCGTTTAAGTGACAACAATCAGATTCTGCTTGACGAACTACATATGAGTCATGAAGAAATTAGAACATTGAAAAAAATAACTGTTATTGCCTGTGGAACCGCCTATCACGCAGGCATGGTTGCAAAGTATGCGATTGAAAAGTGGGCAAAGATTCCTGTAGATGTTGAGATTGCTAGCGAGTTTAGATACCGTGATCCGATTATTGATCCAAGTACTTTGATTATTGCGATTTCACAATCGGGTGAAACCATGGATACCTTGATGGCTGTTCGTCACGCAAAGGCTGCTGGCGGTCGAGTCTTGGCAATCTGTAATACCAATAGCTCAACTATTCCTCGCGAATCAGATGCGGTTTTGTATACACACGCAGGACCTGAAATTGCAGTGGCATCTACTAAAGCATTACTAACACAAATCATTGCCGTCTACTTAATTGGGCTACACCTTGGCCAAGTAAATGGTTCACTAAAGGACACCGAAGTTCGTGATCTATACAAAGAATTACTTGAGTTACCAGGCAAAATCGAACAGATTCTTGAAACCGTTGAGCCACTTCGAGAGCTAACAAGAACCTTTGCTCACAACAACACAGTTCTGTTCTTGGGTAGAAATATTGGTTATCCAGTTGCACTTGAAGGTGCGTTGAAGTTAAAAGAGCTTGCATATATTCATGCTGAAGGTTTTGCCGGGGGAGAGCTCAAGCACGGACCAATTGCACTTATTGATCAAGGAACTCCTGTGATTGCAATATTGCCTGCAGGGCATGAACATTCTTTGGATGAAAAAATGCTGAGCAATATTCAAGAAGTAAAGGCCCGCGGTGCTCGCGTGATCGTAATTGCCGAAGAAGGAGCACATGTCGAGGGCGCAGAACACATAATTCGTATTCCAGTTGCACCTGCCTTATTCCAGCCAGTTTTAGCAACAGTTCCATTACAGGTCTTTGCCTACGAAATGGCTGTGGTTCGAGGTAATGATGTTGATCAACCTCGTAATTTGGCTAAATCTGTAACGGTTGAATAATGATTGACGTGGCACAAAATCGCCGTAGGCAAATGGATCGAGCATTACGTTGGTCATTTTTATTGTTTGCTGGTTTCTTATTTGTAACTCAGCAGGTTTATAGCTATGGACCATTAGTTAGTTATGACAAGGAAATTAATAGCCAACCAAAGCCACAGTTTGAAGGTTTAGCTGGTTTCATTTTGCGCCGCTTAGATGATTTAGGCCTTCGTTCTCTGACCGCAACAGTCTTGATCATTTCTGCTGCGTTTATTGCATACAAATTCAAAACCTGGCGTCCACTCAATCTCGCTTTTCTTTCTTTGATATCTCTTAACTTGGTTGTTGGATCGGTAAAGATTTTGTTAGGTCGCACCAAGCCACGCGACGGATTTGATTTATTGCATGCAGGTGGCATGTCATACCCAAGCGGGCACGCTTCTAACGCGGTTTTGTCATGGGGGATATTGGCGTACTTAATCTATAGATATGCAAAAGTTGATCGCTATCAAGGCCGATTAGCTAGCGCAGGTGTTGTAGTAATTAGTCTGACGGTTTGTGTTGTTTCTTTGATCCGCCACACGCATTGGTTCAGTGATCTATTGGGTGGCTTATTTGTTGGCAGCGCATTGTTAGTCACCATCATTGCGATAGATAGGTATGTTCCTTCTAAAAGCCAGTTGCACTAGACTGCTCTAATGATTGATGGGATCGGAATTGATGTCGTAGACATTGATCGTTTTAAGGCATCCATCGAACGCACTCCCGGCCTATCCGAAAAGCTTTTCACTCCAGCTGAACGCACCAAACCCGTAGCATCGCTCGCTGCACGATTTGCTGCCAAAGAAGCACTTGCAAAGGCTTTGAATACTGGAAAAGGATTATCGTGGCAGGAAGCAGAAGTAGTTAATTTAGAAAGTGGCAAACCTGTATTTTTGTTTAGAGGTGAAATTGCTGATCTTGTTGACGGCGCTGATGTGCACCTTTCTCTTTCTCACGATGCAGGAATCGCATCTGCCATGGTGATTGTGGAGCGCACATGAATCGCGCCGAAGCACGCATAGATGTTGGCCACCTTTCAACCAATATTGCTCATTTAAAATCAGCCAGTAAAACCGGTTTAATGGCTGTAGTTAAAGCAGATGCGTATGGTCACGGGTTATTAGGCGTGGGACTTTCTGCGGAAAAAGCTGGCGCTGATTGGCTAGGAGTTGCTTTACTGGAAGAAGCGATCACGCTTCGTACTCACGGGATTCGAATTCCTATTTTAGCGTGGTTAGTTTCACCGGGTTCTGACTTTAAATCTGCAGTTGACCACGATATTGATATTGCAGTTGCATCTATCGCAGCGTTTAAAGAAATCGCTCAATTGTCTGGAAAGCCTAGGATTCATATTGAATTAGACACTGGCATGACTCGTGGTGGTTTCTTGGATGAATGGCAAGAGTTTTTACTACAGGATTTTACGACTGTAAATGTTGTCGGAGTCTTTTCTCACTTTGCCAGAGCTGATGAACCAGGTGAAAAACAAAATGATGAACAGCTACAACGATTTAATGCCATGGTTGAAGATCTTGCAAAGATTGGAATCAATCCACCAATCAAACATCTTTCGAATTCAGCAGCAACCCTTAAGAATCCATCAGCACACTTTAATTTAGTCCGTACAGGAATTTCGATGTATGGGTTGTCTCCAGATGTTTCAACATTAGGTAGCAGCGCACAACTTTCTCTCAAACCTGTGATGCAGTTGCGCGCAAAGTTGCACTTGGTTAAGTCAGTACCTGCGGGTGCAGCAGTTGGATATGGGGCCACAGCTCGCACATCCGTGCCAACAAAATTAGGTGTTGTTTCTATGGGGTATGCCGACGGAATTCCACGGATCGCGAAAAATGTGGGTGTCTTTATTGACGGGAAAAGAGCACCCATTATTGGACGGATTTCTATGGATCAATTTGTTGTTGATTTAGGTGCTGATGCCAAAGCGGTTTCTGGGGATTGGGTGATTGTTTTCGGTGATGGCTCGCATGGTGAGTACACCGCCGATGACTGGGGTACCGCATCGTTATCAATTAATTATGAAATTGTGACACGAATCGGCCCCCGAGTGCCTAGAATTTACGCACCTCATGTCTACTAATAATGCAGCGCTGCACGTCGAGAGAGTCAATGTCTCTTTCGGCGGTCTTCGGGCTTTGCATGATGTCTACCTCGAAGTTGGCAAGAACGAGGTTGTCGGATTAATTGGACCTAATGGCGCTGGCAAGACAACTTTGTTTAATGCGCTGTGCGGATTAGTTACACCAGATTCTGGTGACTTTCATTTGAATGGCAAGAAGAGTGATTTTCCAAAGCCACATGAACTTGTTGATTTAGGAATTGCCCGCACCTTGCAAGGTGTGGGCTTGTTTGGTGATTTAACAGTTTTAGAAAATGTAATGGTTGGCGCACAACATTTGTCCCAAACAGGTTTGATATCTGCAGCCTTTGGAAGAAATAGAAAAGATGAAAATCAGATCCGAGACAAGGCACGTGTTGCTTTAGAACGTGTATATGCAGGTGGAATCGCTCATCGTCGTGCGGATACCTTGTCATACCCGGATACAAAACGTGTTTCGATTGCGCGCGCACTTGTAAGTGAGCCAACAATTTTAATGCTTGATGAACCTGCAGGCGGCTTGGGTCAACAAGACATCGAGTGGATGAACGCACTTATCAGGAATTTGAGTGTTGATATGTCGGTGTTGCTTGTAGAACACCACATGGATGTTGTTATGTCGGTGTGTAGCAAGCTCTACGTTCTTAACTTTGGTGAAGTAATCGCAAGCGGTGACGCCGAAACTGTCCGCCGTGATCCAGCGGTAATGGCGGCGTATTTAGGTACAGGTAGCAACCATGTCGCTTAATGTCTCAAATTTAACTGTGCACCACGGTGCTATCTGTGCCGTCAATCAAGTTTCATTGGCTGTTCCAACCGGAAAGTTAGCAGCGATTATTGGCTCAAATGGTGCGGGAAAAACCACTTTGCTACGCGCCTTATCTGGTCTTAACAAACCAACTAGCGGTGTTGTTAATTGGATGGGTGAAACAATTACTGCAGCAAAACCTGAAAAGTTAGTCCGTATGGGAATCTCTCATGTCTCAGAAGGTAAGTCGGTAATACCTGAATTAACTGTTAAAGAAAATCTAGAACTGGGTGCTATCTGGCGCAAAGATGGCAAGGAGATGAAAGAGTCACTGAATCAAGTAGTTGATATCTTTCCTCGTTTAGGTGAGCGCATTACTCAACGAGCTGACACTTTGTCAGGTGGAGAACGTCAGATGCTGGCAATTGGCCGAGCAATCATGTCAAAACCGCAGTTACTACTTTTAGATGAACCATCTTTAGGCTTAGCCCCATTAGTTGTTGAGCAGATCTTTCAAACAATTAGAGATTTAACTACCCAAATGAGATTGACTGTTTTACTTGTCGAACAAAATGCAATGGGTGCATTAAAGATTGCAGACCTTGGAATTGTGTTGAATTTAGGAAAAGTTGTTGCCGTAGATCACGCACAAGCGTTGATCGAAGACCCTGCAGTGCGCGCTGCATATTTGGGGTACTAACAATGCAACTACTAAATACTCTTTTAATTGGCATAACTGCCGGATCAATCTATGCATTAATGGCTATTGCATTTGTCTTGGTATGGCGTAGTACTCGAGTCGTTAACTTTGCCCAAGCAGGAATGGCGCTTCTATCAACATACTTTGGCTACGAAGCCGTTTCGAGGCTTGGTTCATTTTGGGTTGCTCTGCCTGTTGCCATGATTGGTGGCGCACTTTTTGCGGCACTGGTCGAACTGATTTTGATGCGGTTATTGGTCAAGCACGCATCTACTGGTCCAATCGCCGGCGTTGCTCCAATTATTGCAACACTTGGATTACTTGGTGTTATCCGATCAGTTATTAGCATGATTTGGGGCGGACAGGATCTACGTATCGTTGCCCCAATTTCTAATAATGGATTCACTATCAATGGCTCAACTTTAGTTTTTTCACCATTAAAACTTTTGATCCTTGTAGTAGTCGTAATTTTGCTCATTCTTCTTTCAATCCTTTTCCAAAAAACTAACCTTGGCCTCGCACTCCGTGCATCCGCACACGCTCCAGAAATTGCACGACTTTCCGGAGTCAGAGTCGATGCGGTTCGCACTCTTGGCTGGGCGTTAGCAGGAGCAGCAGGTGCGGTAGCAGGACTGTTCCAAACAGTTAATGGAAATGGAAACTTCTCACCAGATTCAATTGAGTTCTCATTGCTACTTGTTTCAGGTTTTATTGCAGCAGTTATTGGTGGATTAGATAGCTTGCTCGGTGCTGTACTGGGTGGCCTATTCCTTGGAATCGCGATCTCATTTGTCTTAATGTATATAAGCAGTGGACTCTTCTTTATTGCACCCTTTGTTATTTTGCTACTTGTTTTATTTATACGCCCTCAAGGAATTATCGGAGTAAAGGCGGGTCGTCGTGCATAAGAGTAAAAAAGAGAGCACACATCTTCCGCTATTTATTCTTGGTGGAGTTGTTCTGTACTTTCTTAGCGGATTTGTGGATGAACTTCGGGTTTATCAAGGTGCATCAATTGCAGTGTATGTAATCGCAATCTCTTCCGTCATTTTGCTAACTGGATATTCTGGCCAGGTTTCATTGGGACATGGTGCACTTATGGCGGTCGGCGCTTATGCAGCGGCTGTTCTTCGAATTGAATTTAATGTTCCGATTGTTTTGTGTTTTGTTGCCGCTGTTTTGGCCGCTGCAATAGGCGGTGCGCTGTTAGGTGCAGCAGCAGCGCGTTTATCCGGTCCATATTTAGCGGGCACAACTTTGGCTCTTGCAGTCGGACTTCCTTCACTTGCAAATCAATTTACAGTTTTGGGCGGAGAACAAGGTTTACTTTTTGATGTTGGATTTCCTCCGCTTGCTTTAGGTGAAGATTTCACTCAATACAAATGGTTCTTCTGGATTGCAGCTCTTGCTGCGTTAATTTCTATGTGGAGCGTTAGAAATATTTTGAACTCTGCCTACGGTCGTTCCTGGAGAGCGGGCCGGGGTAATGAGGTGGCTGCTCAATTGGCAGGTATCAACACAGCCCGTTCTAAAGTCCTTGCCTTCACAATCAGCGCTGGCATCGCTGGCCTGGCCGGAGCGCTGCTTGCCATGACCATAGGCACCGTTTCCCCAAGCGCATTCCCGCTTGCCCTCTCATTTTCCCTGCTTACAGGCGCGGTTCTGGCTGGCATAACTACCCTCGGAGGCGTCATTATTGGGGCAGTGGTTTTGGTAGCCATCCCAGAAATCGCCGATGTGGTCGCACACCGCCTCGGCAGCTCTGAGAGTGTCACTACTAATCTGCCAGGTTTGATTGTCAGCGGCTTGTTGATTCTGACAGTTCTGTTTGTTCCAAACGGTCCTGTTGAACAACATCGCGCTCGCAAAGCAAAGCACGAAGCACGGCACACAAGTTCTAAAAAGCAGGAAAGCTCAAAGAAGTAAATGCAGTCCAAGCAGTATCACTAGTAATAAAACCCTCGATGGAAGGAAAAACATGAAAGCACTAAAAAGCCGTACGTTGCTCACAGCAACAGCGGTACTTGCCGTAGTTGGCTTAGCTGCAACAGCTATACCTGCTCAGGCGGCTGAAGTTGGTGTGAGCGCCACCCAAATTAAACTGGGTATGACGCTACCAAAGACAGGCACCGCAGCACTTGGATACAACAAGATTCCAGGTGCAGCTAGGGCGTACTTCGATTACCTCAATGCAAATGGTGGAATTTATGGTCGCAAGGTAATTCTTGTTGATAAGGATGACCGATATGTTCCAACTGAAGCGGTTTCCAAGACCAATGAACTTATCCTGAAGGACAAAGTCATGGCTCTTCTTGCACCCCTTGGAACAGCCAATGTGAAGGCGGTTGCATCTGTAGTTAACCCTGCCCGTCGTGGAATTCCAGTGCTCTTTGTTAACACAGGATTTAGTGGATTTGCAGACACAAAGAAGTACCCAACTACTTACACTGTTTTGCCTTCATATGTAATGGAAGCAAAAATCATGGGCGAATACATCAAGGAAAATTTTGCTGGTAAGAAGATTGGTCTTCTATACCAGGATGATGACTTCGGAACAGATGCACTTGCAGGATTTAAAGCTGCAGGTACAAACTTTGCCGTTAAAGTTGCGTATGCATCAGGTTCACAAAACGCAGCAGCTGCTGCAGGCTGGATTACAAAGTTCAAGGCTGCTGAAGCCGATGTTGTAATTCTCTTTGGTGTTTCTAGTGCAACATCTGCAATGCTTGGCGTTGCAGCACAATTGAGCTACAAGCCACAGTGGATGCTTGGTTCAGTTGGTGGAGATGCCACAACGATCAAGCTAACTGGAGTCCCAGCAGGCGTTCTATACAACGCAATTGGATTCTCACCAGTTCCGGCGACTACTGACATGACTGATGAGTACGTCAAGTTCTTCTCAGACATCTACGCAAAGGCAGTACCTGGATCAGCATTTGATCTAAACGTGTTGCTTGGAATGAACACAGCATTTATGACAGCACAGGCCCTTAAGGCTGCAGGTGCAAATCCAACACGTAAGTCATTGATGGCAGCGATTGATAGCAAGGGTGCAACATTTGCAAGCTCTGCATTAGTTCCAGCTGGATACTCAAAGACAAGCCACGTTGGCCTAACCGGCTATTGGGTTGGAAAGTACTCACCAACTGGTGATCTTGCTCCAATCGGCGGTAAATATGTCACATACACAACTGATTCAGGATCTGGTGCAGTTGTTAAGTCAACGTACAAGCGTCCTGCAATGCCACCGAAGGGATTACCTAACTAATGAAAAAAGTAAGATTACTTTCACTTCTTTCAGTAACAGCACTTGTAACAACAGTTCTAGTCACAGCACCAACAGTTGCTAATGCAGCACCTGCGTGTGATGGCAAGAGCCCAATTCAGTCATGCGTTGGTGTTACATCAGATGGCGCACCATATGCAATGCAGGTTCCTGCAAACTTCAACGGAACTGTTGCTTTGTACTCACACGGATATCGCTACAACGTAGATATTCCAGCAGGAATTCCTCTAATTGGTGGATACAAGATCACCAATACTCCAGAGCCAGTTCCTGGTGGAAACGCTGCAGTGGCTCAGTACTTCTTTAGCCAAGGTATTGCAATCGTTGGTTCAGGTTTTGCTCGTCAAGGGTGGAATCCAGATTCAGCGATCAAGACAAACGTTGAGCTAATTGACACATTCAAGAAGCAGTTCCCAAAGACAACCAAGGTTGTTGCATGGGGATCATCACTTGGTGGAGTAATTACTCAAGGTCTTGCTGAAAAGCATCCTGAACTCGTTTCAGCTGTTGCACCAATGTGCATGGCTGACAACATCACACCTCAGTTAACAATGGCTGGAGACTTCCTATGGGGAGTAAAGGTTCTCTTTGATCCAACGATCAAGGGTGGAAACTACTCAGCTGGTGCTGCAGGTGTAGCCGAGTCATACGGTGACTTAGTTAAGGTATTTACAGTTATGGGCAAGTTGCAAGCAGCGCTAGCAACTGGTGCATGGCCAGATACTTCATCTGCAACTGGTAAGGCTTTAGCTACAGCTGGAGTTCCATCACGAAGTGCTTTGTTGCTACTTGGTTTGATGGCAGGACTTCCAACACAGTCAGCACACTTTGATTCAATCTCAGGTCCTGAGGGCGCATTGAAGTTGACCTTCCCATTGGCACTTAGCCCAGCACTTGCAATCCTTGAAAATGGAACAAATGCTGCAGCACTTGCTGTTCTAGCAACACAAGATGTTGAGAATCAAGTAGGAGGCGCAATCTTTGATAATACAAAGACTGATTACGCAGCCCGCGTTGATGGAGAGCGCGTTATTTTTAACGCCGCACTTTCTGGAAATACAGTGATTGACGCTCTCTTGGGCGCTCTATCAGCTGCAAACCCAGGTGCACCTCGTGCTAAAGCAGATCCAGCAGCAGTTGCAAAGATGAATGCTCTTCACACCAACACAGGAAAGATCAATGTTCCAACAGTGTTAATGGTGGGAATGGCAGATCCAATCACTCCTGCAGGTGCTTCACAGCGTCTAGTTGATCTCTATGCAGATCAGTATGCAGCTGAAAAAGCGGCAGCTATCAAGGCAGCCCAGAAGTCACGTGCGTACAAGACACCTTCAAACAATCTTTTGATGCTCTGGAACGTAACTCCAGCAGGCTATACAAAGTTCAATGAAGCAGGATCACCGATTACATCAACACCTGCAGCACAGGGAACAAACCACTGTAACTTCACATCAGCACAATTAGTGTTGGTAGCAAAGTCATTGGTTCAAGCCTCTAGCACTGGAAAACTTCCATCAGGCGGAGCGTTGTATACAGCTGTACGTAAAGCTGGCAGCCTCTCAATTGATAAGGGAATCCGTGCTCCATGGTTAAAGTCATACGGCGATAACTAATACATCGCTCTCAATAAATCGAGGGTAAAAAAGCGGGGCCAGGTTAACCTGGCCCCGCTTTTACTTTATCCTTACGTAATGATCTCAGTTGATTCTGCTGCGCACATGCATCAATTGGGAGTAAAGCTTTCTGGCCACTTGCGTGCAGGTGATTTGGTGCTTGTAAATGGGCCATTAGGAGCTGGCAAAACAGTTTTGGCACAAGGCATAGGCGCGGGCCTTGGAATAACTGGAATTACCTCACCAACATTTGTTATTTCCCGAGTTCATAAAGCTGCAGTGCCATTCATTCATGTGGATGCCTATCGCTTAGTTGATTCTGACAATCCAAACCTTTACCTAGATGATTTAGATCTAGATATTGCCGGATCAATCACTGTGATCGAATGGGGCGGAGCCGAATCCGCCCGACTGAGTGAAGATCGACTAGAGATTACAATTGATCGAAGCGATGAGGTTAGAAAAGTTGAGATCACGCCAGTTGGATCACGTTGGGCTGGGTTTTCCTTATGAGTAAAGTTTTGGCGATTGATACCTCTACCTCACGCACATCTGTTGCAATCATCGATGGTGACACCGTTGTTTTTACTGG
>JBILJK010000023.1:0-11192 GCA_044377285.1 Candidatus Planktophila sp. | reverse complement strand
GACAATCTCTTCGATTGGTTGTAGCACCCCAGTTTCATTATTGGAGTGCATAATCGAAATGACGGCAATTTTAGAGCCACGATCAGAGACAAGTGCGCGAAGGAACTGTAAATCCACCACACCATCTAATGTGACTGGAACTTCTATTACTTCTGCACCTTCATGAGTTTTTAACCATTGTGCTGGATCTAAAATCGCATGATGTTCGATTGCTGAAATTACAACAATATTTTTCCCTTGCTTCTTACCATTCCAGAACAAACCTTTTAGGGCGATGTTATTTGCTTCGGTGCCAGAAGCGGTAAAGATGACTTCGGATGCAAGGCAGTCAATTTTCTGTGCAATAACTTCACGGGCATCTTCTAATGTTTTACGAGTTGCACGACCATGTGTGTGCAAACTTGAAGGATTTCCTAGTTGCTGTAATTGATCTGACATAGCCGAAAATGCGGCAGGCGACATTGGTGTCGTTGCGGCATGGTCTACGTAGATCGAAGGCACGGGCCTAAGTCTATGACTTGTGGGCTTTGATGCCTTCCGTTGCCTTTGGCAGCACAGCAAATAGATCGCCTACTACGCCAAAATCTGCAATTTCAAACAGTGGCGCTTCAGGGTCTTTATTTACAACAACGATTGTCTTACTGGTCTGCATGCCAGCGCGGTGTTGGATCGCACCTGAAATTCCATTTGCAACATATAGCTGCGGGCTAACGGTCTTGCCTGTCTGTCCAACTTGATATGAATGTGGATACCAACCCGCATCAGTTGCTGCGCGTGATGCACCAACTGCTGCACCCAATACATCAGCAAAGTTTTCTACAGCGCTGAAATCTCCATTTGTGCCACGTCCGCCTGACACAACAATGTTTGCTTCAGTTAATTCTGGACGACCACCCTGTACCGGAGGTTGTGAAGATGTAACTGTTGCTTTCTTAGATGAATCTGCAACGCTAAATGATTGTATTTCAACAGCAGGTGTTGATTCAGTTGTATTTGCATCAACTGAATTTGGCCGCACAGTAATAATTGGAGTGCCATGTGAAACCTTTGAGTGCACTGTTGTTGAACCACCAAATACCAACTGCGTTGCAGTGATATCAGCTGAAACATCTACAGCATCAGTGATGATTCCAGAACCAGACTTAACCGCTGTGCGCGCAGCAACTTCTTTTCCAAATGCATGTGATGCAACAAGAACGGCAGATGGAGCTTGTGCGCTAATTATTTGGGCTAAAACATCTGCGACAGCTGCGACGCCATTAGCTGCGAATGCATCAGATTCCACAACGATTATCTTTGCAATAGGACCACGATTAATGGCGGCTGCAAATGTTGAACCCTGTCCAACCGGTGCAAGTACGACAGCTGTTACCTCGCCAATGCGTGCACCAGCAGTAGCTAATTCAGCATTTGTCTTTGTTGCCTTTGTCCCGACAAAGTCAGCCAGAATCAATACTTTGCTCATATCAACTTCTTTTCTGCTAAGTAAGCAACTAGTTGTTCGCCAGCGGTTCCATCATCTGTAACCTTAATTCCTGCAGCCCGCGCTGGACGCGGAGTTGCATCTGCAACTAAGGACCATGCTGCTGCTGCCGAAACTCCAACAGTTGCTAAATCTCTACTTTCAATTGTCTTTTTCTTCGCCGCCATAATTCCCTTAAATGATGGGTAGCGTGGTTCATTAATCTTTTCTACAACAGAAATTACGCAAGGGAACTGCGCGTGCATTTCATCAACGCCGGCTTCCGTTACACGTGTGATTGAAACCTTGCCTGCGGCAGGATCAACAGAAACCTTTGATGCAAAAGTTAGTTGAGCAGCATTTAAACGTTCAGCTAACATCGCGGGTACAACACTCATGCGTGCATCGGTTGACTCCGTTCCGCAAATAACTAGATCAAAGCCACCCTTTTCAATTACTGCAGCCAGAACAGCTGATGTTGCGAGCGCATCTGCCCCTGCAAGTTGTGGATCTGTCACCAAAATTGCGTCGTTAACACCCATTGATAACGCTTTGCGAACCGCTTCAGTTGCGCGCTCTGGTCCCATTGAAATTACTGTGATGGTGTTGCCGCCACCTTCTTCATTTCCACCATGTGCTTCGGCGATACGAAGTGCCTCTTCAACTGCGTACTCATCAAGATCGTTGAGAACAGCATCAACATTTTCGCGGTCAAGAATTCCATTGACCATTTTCTTTTCAGCCCACGAGTCCGGGACCTGCTTGACGCACACCGCAATCTTCATGGAGCAAATGTTACTGGTCAGTAACCCTAAATGGCTACTCAATCACACCTGAATCAACCCTGCTTTTGAGCCTATTCAGGGCAAGATGACGCCCATGCTTCCTGCAGATCCCCGCACCCTTGGCGCTACCGTCACAGATGGCGGAGCCAACTTTGCGATCTGGAGCAACGCCGCAGATGCCATTGAGCTATGCCTATTTAATGAGGTCAATGGCGCAATGGTTGAAACCCGCTTTGCAATGTCCCACCGCAATGGCCCAATCTGGCACGGATATTTAGCAGGGGTAAGTGCTGGCCAAAGATATGGCTATCGGGTCTATGGCCCATGGCTTCCACAACACGGTGTTCGATTTAACGCATCGAAGTTATTACTTGACCCATATGCGCATGTAATTGATGGTGACATTACATATTCACCTGAAATCTATGGTCATGTCGCAACTGATGCTTACGGTGCTGGTGATTTAAATGAACGCGACACACGAGATAGCGCAGGCAAGGTTCCGTATTCAGTAGTAACCGATCATGGCCCTCGTGAAATTGTGCGTCCCTTGGTCCCATGGGCAAAAACTGTTGTGTACGAAGCACACGTAAAAGGTTTGACCGCTTTTAATAACGAGATTCCAGAAAATGAGCGAGGCACATACAAAGGTTTAGGTCACCCCAGCACGATTGCGCATTTGAAATCTATTGGAGTAACCGCCCTAGAGTTATTGCCAATTGCGCAATCAATCACTGAACCAGCGATTCATAGCCGTGGCCGACTCAATCACTGGGGTTATAACTCACTCTTATTTTCTGCTCCACATCGTGCCTACGCTTCTACAAAAGATCCGATTGCCGAATTGCAATGGTCAGTTGATCAGTTTCATGCTGCCGGAATCGAAGTGATATTAGATGTTGTCTATAACCACACCGCCGAGGGTGGGATTGGTGGCCCAACGCTTTCTTATAGAGGAATCGATAACCATGCTTACTACCGTCAAGATTCAGATGGCAACTATGTAGATGTGACCGGTTGTGGAAACACATTTGCCGCAAGTAAGCCACATTCAGTGCGCCAAATTACTGATTCTCTTCGTTGGTGGATTGATGTAATTGGTGTTGATGGTTTTAGATTTGATTTAACAACCGCCTTGTACACAAGTGATAGCGCATTTAATTCATCACTTATGGCTGCTATCGGTGCCGATTCGGTCCTGCGCAATTTTAAAATGATTGCCGAACCTTGGGATATTTCTCGATACTCATTGGGAGATTTTCCTCATCCATGGCGCGAATGGAATGACGCCTACAGAGACTCTGTTCGACAGTTCTGGTTAGGTGATCTAGCGCGTGGCTTTGGCGAAGGTGTTTCAGATATTGCCTCAAGTATCAGTGGGTCCAGCAATGTATTTCACTATCGAGGGCCTACATCATCAATTAACTTTGTGGCGGCGCACGATGGATTCACAATTCATGACATGGTTTCCTACAATGAAAAACACAATGAAGTTAACTGTGAAAATAATAAGGACGGTAGCGACTCCAATCGATCGTGGAATGTTGGTCACGAAGGCGAATCTTTAGATGCGGGAATCAATGAGATTCGAAATCGCTTAAAGAAATCCTTGTTGGCAACTTTAATGTTGTCATCTGGCGTTCCAATGCTCAATATGGGTGATGAAGTTAGTCGAACTCAAAGCGGCTCTAATAATGGGTACTCACTGCCAATTTCACACACCAATGAGAGTGAGCAATCCTTTAATGGTGGTTGGGCATTATCGTGGAATTTAGATGAGCAACAAGCAGATATTTTGGCTGCAGTGCAATCACTGGCACAAATCCGAGCAACGTATCTAGCCGATGTTGCATCCGAGTTCTTTACTGGCGCTGTTGATGAAGGTACACAACGAAAAGATATTGCCTGGTTTTCACTGAGTGGAAATGAAATGAGTGATGATCACTGGCGAGATGAAGAAAAACGAAGTATCACTGTCTTTGTCGAAGCAGATCCAACTAAGGGTTTGTTGCTGATGCTCAATTCCTCACGTGAAGTAACAACATTTACATTGCCTGATGAAAGCTGGGGCGAAACTTTTCGCTGCATTTTTGATGCATCAAAGAATGTTGCAACATACGAGCCAGTAATTGCCGCACCTGCTTCGAAGGTTGAGGTTGCTGAACACAGCGTGCTTGTTTGGCTCGTGTCCCGTACTAGATAGTAAGGAAGTAAGCGCAGTAATATCTGCACGTGCTCGCAATCATCGCTCCTGGACAAGGGTCACAAACACCAGGAATGTTTAACGGTTGGATTCAAGATCCTCTACTCAAAGAACTTCTTCTTTCTTGGTCAGATGCGATTGGTCTAGATTTGCTGCACCTTGGCACTGTTGCTGAAGCTGAAGAAATCAAGGACACCGCCAATGCGCAGCCGCTCATCGTGGCTGCATCGTTACTAGGGGCACATGCATTAGGCATTAAGAATTTTGCCGTTACATCGGGGCATTCGGTCGGAGAAATTGCAGCTGCTGCCCTGTCAGGTGCTATGACTGAAAGTGATGCGCTAACACTTGTGCGGGCACGTGGACTTGAAATGGCAAAAGCTGCTGCAACGTCACCATCTGGAATGTCTGCAATTCTTGGTGGAGATCGAACAGAGGTCCTAGCGGCAATTAGTGCACTTAATTTAGTTGCAGCAAATGACAATGGCGCCGGGCAAATTGTTGCAGCAGGCGATCTGCAAGCACTGGCAACATTAAACGAGAATCCCCCAACAGGATCGCGTGTTCGAGCGTTGGCAGTTGCAGGAGCATTTCATACCCAATTTATGCAACCAGCTGTCGATCCTCTTCGCGTTCTAGCTTCATCTATTGCTACCCATCAGGTTGTCATTGACGTAATTTCAAACAAAGATGGCCAGGTAGTAACAGATGGCATAGAAGTGCTCAATCGAATCGTTAATCAGATTGCTAATCCAGTTCGTTGGGATTTATGCATGGAAACTTTGAAATCACTAGGTGTTACGGGTGTCATTGAACTGCCACCAGCTGGAACTCTGGTTGGCTTACTAAAGCGCGCAGCACCTGAAATTGAAACCTTTGCCCTAAAGAGTGCAGATGATGTTGATGCGGCACGAGAGTTTGCAGGAAGGCACCTATGAGTATCAAGGCAACACCTTTAGGTCACAGCAGAATTTTATCTGTCGGTACATACCGTCCAAAGCGCCAGGTCCCTAATTCAGAGATCGTAGATCGCATCGACTCGACAGATGAATGGATTGTGCAGCGCACAGGAATTGAATCGCGTCGTTTTGCCGGTGATGATGAAACCGTCATATCCATGGCAAAAGCTGCATGTGAAATGGCTTTACGACGTGCGAAGTTAAGTATCGACGATATCGACACTGTCATTCTTTCCACGATTTCATATCCCTTTCAGGCACCAAGTGCTGCAACTGAATTAATCAATGAACTAGGCAATCCAAAGGCTGCAGCCTTTGATATCAGTGCAGCGTGCGCAGGCTTTTGCTATGGCGTTGCAATGGCAAGTGACTTGGTGCGATCAGGCACATCACGAAATGTTCTAGTCATTGGTGTTGAAAAATTATCTGACTACACCGATCCAGATGATCGTGCCACAGCATTTATTTTTGCAGATGGTGCTGGCGCTGTGATTATTGGTCACAGCGACCAACCACGAATTGGGCAAACTATTTGGGGGTCGGACGCGGATTCGCGTGATGCAATCACCTTGACTCCATCATTTCTAGATTTCAAGAAAAATCCTGACAAAGGTGTTGCAGAACTTGGCTGGCCAAATATTGCGCAGCAAGGACAAGTTGTATTCCGCTGGGCTGTTTATTCAATGAGCAAGGTAGGTTTGAAAGCTCTTGAAGCTGCAGGAGTAACAGTTGATGAACTTGGTGCATTTATTCCACACCAAGCAAATATTCGCATCATCGAAACGATGGCTAAGGAGATGAAGATTCCAGATTCTGTTTTGATAGCAGATGACATTCGTACAAATGGAAATACTTCTGCGGCATCAATTCCTTTAGCGATGGATCGAATTTTAGAAGAGCACCCAGAGCTGCATGGAAAACTGGCGCTGCTAATCGGCTATGGCGCAGGTTTGGTATACGCGGGACAGGTTGTTGAACTTCCGCCTAAACCATAAAATTCATTGAGATTTAGGCCACTTACGGCGTGCAATACTCGTAAGTAAGAGCGCACTTGATACACAATAATGACCTTGCACGCCCGATCGATATAGAAGAGGACATAAAGACAATGGCACTTGCACAAGCAGATGTACTTGCAGGACTTAAGGAAATCGTTGAAGAGGTAGCTGGTATCCCTGCTGCATCAGTTGAGATGGATAAAAACTTCACTGATGATCTAGATGTTGATTCACTGAGCATGGTTGAAGTTGTGGTTGCAGCTGAAGAGCGCTTCGGAGTAAAGATTCCTGATGAGAGTGTCACAGATTTGGTAACTGTTGGAGATGCAGTCAATTTCATAGTTAACGCATCAAAGTAAGTTCTTAAACAATGACTCGTCGTCGCGTTGTTGTCACTGGTCTTGGTGCAACCACTCCTTTGGGTGGAGATGTAGCAACAACTTGGGCTGGCATTTTGGCTGGCAAAAGCGGTGTGCGCTCTCTTACCGAGGATTGGGCACAAACAATCCCAGTGACCTTCGCAGCGAGAGTTGCAGTAGAACCAAGCGAGCAAATGGAACGCGTTGAAATCAGACGCTTAGATCGTTCGGAGCAGTTTGGATTGATCGCTTCACGTGAGGCTTGGAAAGATGCTGGTTCGCCTGACATAGATAAAGAACGCTTAGGTGTTGTAGTTGCTTCAGGAATTGGTGGAGTAACAACCCTGCTTGAGCAATACGATATTTTGAAAGGTAAAGGCGCACGTTTAGTCAGCCCACACACAGTCCCAATGCTGATGCCTAATGGGCCAGCTGCAAATATTGGTCTTGAATTACAAGCACAAGCCGGTGTTCACACACCTGTTAGTGCATGTGCATCGGGCGCGGAAGCAATTGGTTATGCATTTGAAATGATCCGTAACAATCGCGCGGATATCGTCGTTAGTGGCGGCGTTGAAGCAGCATGTCACGCATTGCCGATGGCAGCATTTGCTGCAATGAAAGCCCTGTCTACTCGAAATGATGACCCAGCCCGTGCATCGCGCCCGTACGATCTAAATCGTGATGGTTTTGTGCTTGGCGAAGGTGGCGCAATTCTTATTCTAGAAGAGTACGAACACGCTAAAGCACGCGGAGCAAAGATTTATTGCGAAATTGCCGGACAAGGTTTGTCATCTGATGGCTATCACATAGCTGCGCCAGACCCATCTGGTGCTGGTGTTCAGCGCGCAGTTAAGTTTGCATTACGAGATGCTGAATTAACGACTGCAGATATTGTTCACTTAAACGCTCACGCAACTTCTACTCCGGCAGGAGATGTGGCTGAAGCAAATGCTTTGCGCGCAGCACTTGGCAAAGATGCCGATCATGTTGCGGTTTCTGCAACTAAATCGATGACGGGTCACTTACTTGGTGGCGCTGGCGCTGTTGAATCTGTGTTTATTGTAAAGGCTTTGCAAGATCGTTTGGCTCCCCCAACAATTAATATTGATGAACTAGATCCCGCAGTAACCGTTGATGTTGTTAGAGATAAGCCACGCGCATTACCGGCTGGTGATATCGCAGCATTAAATGATTCATTTGGTTTTGGTGGTCACAACGTTGTATTGGCCTTTAAGAGCTTATAAATGTCACCTACATCGCATGATCCACGTGATCCGATTTCAAGGATTGCACGGTTAGTTGATGATGGAATCTTTAACTTTCTGATTCCTCGTACAGATTGCGGAATGATTGCAGTTACCGCAACCGTTAAAGGTAATAAGGTTGTTATTTTTGCATCAGATGCAACGATCAAAAGTGGAGCACTTGGTGTTGATGGTTCGGCAGTAATTGTGTCGGCATACAAAGCAGCAATGGGCGCACAGGTGCCAATCATTGGAATCTGGCACAGTGGTGGAGCTCGGTTAAGTGACGGCGTTGCATCACTTGATGCATTCGGAGAAGTTTTTCAATCCATGATTTCTGCCAGTGGCCGGATCCCACAGTTGTCATTAGTTCTTGGACCAACAGCAGGTGGTGGCGCTTATGGACCTGCGCTAACAGATGTCGTTGTTCTGGCACCAGAGGGTCGCATATTTGTAACAGGGCCTGATGTTGTAAAAAGTGTTACGGGTGAAGATATTGACATGGCGTTGTTGGGTGGGCCTGAAGCACATAAGAAAAATAGCGGACTTGCACACATCATTGCCGCTAGTGAAGATGAAGCGTTCGAAGATATCCGCGTCTTGACTGCCTTGTTTGCTAATCAAGGATTCATGAGCTCTGCGGTAGAAGATTGTGATCTTTCAACCTTTGTTCCGGAATTAAGTGTGCGAACATACGAGGTTCATCCATTAGTTGATGCAATTCTCGATAAGGATGCTGAACATATTGAGCTGCTGTCAATGTGGGCACCAAATATGACAACTATTCTGGGACGACTTGGCGGTGCAACTGTCGGTGTACTTGCCAACAATCCTGCACACCTTGCAGGTGTTCTAGATGCTGCAGCAGGTGAAAAGGCGGCTCGCTTTGTGCGCACATGTGATGCCTTTGGAATTCCGTTAATTGTGATTGCAGATGTTCAAGGATTCTTACCTGGTGCTGGGCAAGAATGGGAAGGCGCAGTCCGAAGAGGTGCAAAGTTGTTGCATGCATTTGGAGAATCTGTTGTTCCTCGCGTTACATTGATTACTCGCCGCGCATACGGTGGCGCATATGTTGCTATGAATTCGAAGTCATTAGGCGCAACACGTGTATTTGCATGGCCACAAGCTGAAGTTTCAGTTATGGGAGCGGTTGCAGCTGTACGCGTACTTCATCGTCGTCTATTGGCTGATATTCCTGCCGAACAACGTGAATTTATGGAGCTTGAACTTGCAGCAGAGCATGAAAAGGTTTCAGGTGGTGTTTTAAAAGCGATTGAAATTGGCGCTGTAGATGAGATGGTAAGCCCTGCACAAACGCGAAGTGCGCTAGCAAAAACAATTGCTAACGCACCTCACCGCCGTGGAACCCACGGCAATATTCCTCTTTAGCTCTTAAAAGTTACCGAAACAGTTGCGGTAACAGTCTTTTCAATTGTTGAAGTGTCATAGTTACCGTAATCAGCAGTCATTGTTGAATCGGGTGTAGTGATTTGAATTGGACCAGCTTTCACATTAACAAGTGCGCCGATATTTCCACCAACTGCCTTTGTTAGCGCTTCTGCGCGAACCTTTGCATCTTTCATCGCTTCAGCCATTAGCTGTGGGCGAAGTTCTGGCAGATTTGAAATGTAGTACTGAGGACCATAATTATTAGCGTTAATTCCAGTAGCTAATAGGGTTCCGATTCCTTGGCTTAGCTTTGAAATCATCTGCACATCTTGTGAACGCACGGTAACTTCGCGTGAAGCACGGTAAGAAAGAATTCGACCAGTTGGATTCCCATTGCTGTACTCCTCGTTGGCATAAGTCGAAACAGCACCAAGAGTTAATCCGCTTGCAGGAATTCCACCCTTTGTTAAGTAATCCGAAAGTGCTTCAACATCTGCATCAACTTTCTTTACCGCAGTTGCAACTGTTGGTGATGAGAGTGAAACGCTAAGAGTCCACACCGCGTTATCTGCAGTTGCTGCTGTTTTTGCAGAACCAGTTACGGTAATGCCATCACTACTACGAGATGCGAATCCCGAACCAACCTTCATTAATCCACCACCTATGGCAAGTGAAACGATTACGGCGGAAATAATGATGGTTATTGCTTTGCGACGTTCTACGGTGATTATTGGGCTTTCATTAAGTTGAGTCATGGCTCTATCTTATCTATTAAATTGCACGGAGCCGCGGCAATTCCTGAAGGTTAGCACTCCTGAAACGATCAAGTTCTAGCTCCCAAGAATTTCCCACCATGTCTGCGATCCCTTGCCGGATCGATTCTTCATCAAATGATTGTGCAAGGATCGCGGTTAATTGATTTTCATTAATCTGGACCGCTCCTGTTTGGTCAACAACTGCGCGATGGATTCCAAGTTCTGGTGTGAAACGAAATAATTCGCCACCTAATTCGGTACCTTCGATAACTTCGAAATTTAAGTAGTGCCAACTACGCAGCGAGCTAGCGATTTCTGCTGCTGCGCCTTGGGATGCACGAAACTCCAGTTGCGTGCGAAAGGTTCCGGGCATCAATGGCTGCGGATTCCACGACAGCTTTATCCAATTACCCAACACGGTTTGGATCGCCCAATCAATGTGATGGCGCAATACAGAAGGCGCTGAATGAATGGTTAAGAAACCTCGAACCTGCTGACGGTTTGAAGGCGGGGTTAAACGTTCCATGGTTCTCCTAGCAAGATGCGCCAAATGCGACCTTCCCCAGCGGCATTTTCGCGTCCCAATTGCTTGGTGAACCCCTTAATTACACACCCATGAGCCTAAAACTGTCTACCCCCGCTTTAGGCATACGGGGCGGTAGGAGGTAGAGTTCATCTCAGTCGGACGCTTAATCAGTACCCGTTTCATGTTTTGCATAATCGGTATCGCTGGAGCAAGAGGAAGAC
Organism: Candidatus Planktophila sp.; assembly: GCA_044377285.1. Taxonomy (GTDB): domain Bacteria; phylum Actinomycetota; class Actinomycetes; order Nanopelagicales; family Nanopelagicaceae; genus Planktophila. The sequence continues at coordinate 285 of JBILJK010000023.1, read as the reverse complement.
CGTGATTCGAGGATTTCTCGAAACACCCACATATCGAAGGAAATAAATACATGGCAACAGGCACAGTTAAGTGGTTCAACTCTGAAAAGGGTTTCGGTTTCATTGCGGTTGATGGCGGCGGACAAGATGTTTTTGTTCACTACTCAGCAATCCAGGGTAACGGTTACAAGTCCCTTGAAGAGGGTCAGGCAGTTTCATTTGAGGTCGTACAGGGTCCAAAGGGTCCTCAGGCTGATGCAGTAAACCCTGCCTAATCAACACTAACTTATAAAAAACCCCGCCGGG
>JBILJK010000107.1:0-3287 GCA_044377285.1 Candidatus Planktophila sp. | reverse complement strand
ATTGATGGACTCTGCGTAGCAGCAAATGGTGAGAACCCAGAAGGCGGTAAGGCACTAGTTGAGTGGCTTGCTTCTGCAGAAGGCATGCAAGCTCGCCTTGATTCTGGCAACACATTCACATCTGCAAACAAGGGTCAAGACACATCAAGTTACGACCCATTCCAGAATCAGCAACTCGCTGTTATGGGAGAAGCAAAGTACATCACTCAGTTCCTTGATCGTGACACTCGTCAAGATTTCGCGAACCCAGTTGTTGCACCTGCTATCCAAAACTTCCTTCGTGCTCCAAAGGATATTAATAAGATCCTTGAATCAGTACAGGCACAATGGGATGCACTACCTGCACTTTAATTCAATAGAAGTAAATTGAATTTTAGGATAGGCTAACAATTATGAAATCGACGGCGACGAACTCAACAGTTCGTCGCCGTCGATCATTTTCTCCTAAAGATCGATTGACGCTCACTGCTTTTGTGGGAATTCCAACCGCATTTCATGTTCTTTTAGTTTGGGTGCCAGCAATTGGAACAATCGGTCTTTCATTTACTTTTTGGTCGGGAATTCATATTTCTGATATCAAGTGGGCGGGGCTTCAGAACTACAACAATATTTTTACAGGAACTCCTGTTTTTTGGGATGCAATTCAGAATAACGTTATTTGGTTACTCTGGTTTGGACTGATTGCGACACCTCTAGGAATCCTTCTGGCATATCAAATTGATCGACAAATTCGCGGACACCGCTTTTATGAATCAGCATTTTTTGTCCCTGTAGTTCTTTCCCTTGCAGTCACCGGAATTATTTGGAACTTTATGTTGCAACCAGGTGGTTTCGTTCAGGGAATAATGGGCCGTGATATTTCCAACCCGATTTCAATTTACGGAAACTACGACATCAATACCTATGTAATTCTTGGTATCGCATCATGGCGTCATATCGGCTACATCATGCTTCTTTATTTATCAGGTTTGAAGTCAGTCGATCCTTCCTTGAAAGAGGCGGCGGCAATCGATGGTGCAACAGAATGGCAAACTTTCCGAAAGGTAATTCTGCCCACCATGAAGCCGGTAAACATCATTATTATCGTGATTACGGTTATTGACTCTCTACGAGCTTTTGACATCGTTTACATGATTTATGGCTCAAGTACTGGCTGGCCAATTCTGGGTATTCTGGTTTTCCAGAATATTTCAGGTGGTGGAATGTCAATGAAGGGTGCTGCATATGCAGTAATCCTATTTGCTCTCTGCATTGGCCCGATGATCACTTACTTGAAGCAAAGCTTTGCAGAGGATGTTAAGTGATGACAACCATCGTCATTGACAAGAAATACAAGAACACGCAAAAAACTAAGGACCGAATCATTTCGATCTTTATCGGGTTCTTTGCTCTAGCGTGGCTGTTTCCAATTGCTTGGACTATTTGGAGCTCCTTACGCCCATACAACGATGTAATTGCCAATGGTGTTTTCTCAGTTCCTAAAACACTTAACTTTGATAATTATTACAATGCTGTTCGATTAATGAAGCTTCCAATGTACTTAACAAACTCTTTCTTAATCACGATCCCTGCTGTAATTCTTACTTTAGGCTTTGGTTCATTAATCGCATTTGTTGTTTCTCGATACTCATTCAAATTCAACGTTGCACTGCTCCTGTTCTTCACTGCAGGAAACCTACTTCCTCAACAGCTTGTATTTATCCCACTTTTCAAGATGTATTTATCAATTGGTGATTTCTTTGGCAACCGCGCGCTTTTGTATGACAGCATTCTTGGGGTTGTCTTAATTCACGTTGCTTTTCAACTTGGCTTTGCTACCTTTGTTCTCTCTTCATATTTAAAAACAATTCCAAAGGAAATTAGCGAGTCCGCAATGGTTGATGGCGCATCAGTTTGGGTGCACTACACAAAAATTATTCTTCCTTTACTGCGACCACCACTAGCCTCACTTGCTGTACTCATGACAACCTGGATTTACAACGATTTCTTCTGGGCACTTGTACTTATGAAGTCTGATTCAAAGCGCCCGATCACTTCGGCTTTAGCCCGTTTGCAAGGGGAGTTTGTTACTGATTTCAACCTCCTTGCTGCAGGCGCAATCGTTGCTGCACTTCCAACTCTTATTATTTTTATAGTTTTACGTAAGCAGTTTGTTTCAGGCTTAACTCTAGGCTCAACCAAGGGCTAATTTAAGAAAGCTGGGAAAATGAAAGCAATTCAGATCACTGAATTCGGTGGTCCAGATGTCATGCACCTCGTCGATTTAGATTCACCTACGCCAGGTGCAGGGCAAGAGCTGATAACAGTTTCTGCAATAGGCATTAACTATGCCGACACCCATCAAACTGAAAATTCATATCTATCCCCACAGAAACTTCCTTTAATTCCAGGTATCGAAGTTGTTGGAACAACTGCATCAGGTGTTCGCGTTCTTGCACCTGTTGATGGTGGGGGATATGCCCAACAGGCAGTTACGCATTCAGCAACAATGATTCCAATTCCAGATGGTGTTACTGACGGACAGGCATTGTGCATGTTGGTGCAAGGATCAACTGCATGGCACATTTTAAAAACTGTTGGTCATGTGCAACCAGGCGAGACAGTTGTTGTTCATGCAGCAGCTGGTGGCGTCGGCACAATTGCAATCCAATTAGCAAAAATGTGGGGCGCAAAAGTAATTGCAGTTGCCTCATCCGAAGGCAAGCGCGCACTTGCAACCTCACTTGGAGCAGATGCGGTTGTAGAAGCAACACATGAAAATTTGGGTGATGCGATCAAAGCTGCGAACGGTGGCAAGCGCGTAAATCTAATTCTTGAAATGGTTGGCGGTAAGACTTTTGATGACAGCCTGGAAATTCTTGCTCCATTTGGTCGGCTAGTTACGTACGGAATGGCATCACGTGTTGCACCATCCATGATTCAACCAGCAACACTTATGGGTGGAAGCAAAACAATTACAGGTTTTTGGTTGTCACATTGCTTCGGCAAAAAAGAGTTAATGAATGATGTGATTGAACAACTCTTTGCCTTGGTTGTAGAAGGAAAGTTGAAGCCAGTAATCGGTGCGACCTATCCACTTAGCCAAGTAGCTCTTGCTCATAAAGCAATGCTCGGCCGTGAAACCACGGGCAAAATCACGCTAAATCCAATGGAGTAATTGACTCTTTTTTGCCATTCCTATTAATACAGGTAGGCTTCGCATTCGACCTATGCCCCCCTAGCTCAGTTGGTAGAGCGTTTCCATGGTAAGGAAAAGGTCACCGGTCCGATTCCGGTGGGGGGCTCGA
>JBILJK010000106.1:0-3307 GCA_044377285.1 Candidatus Planktophila sp. | reverse complement strand
ATTGTTAGCAACGATTACATAGATGCAGTGTTACGAGAATTAGAAGCTGCACCTACAGATGTTGTGCCAACAATATTTTTTGGTGGCGGAACGCCGTCATTGCTACCAGCAGATGATTTAGGTCGAGTAATCAGCGCAATCAAAGCGCGCAACGGTTTAGCAGCTGATTGTGAAATTACATTAGAAGCAAACCCTGATTCGGTGACACAAGAAAAATTAGCCAGATACCTTGAAGTAGGTTTCAATCGAATTTCCTTTGGTATGCAATCTGCCAAACCCCATGTGCTTGCCGTGCTTGATCGCACCCACAACCCTGCCAATGTTGAAAAAGCAATCACAATGGCTCGTAGTGCAGGATTTAAATCCATCAGTGTTGATCTTATTTATGGAACCCCAGGTGAATCACTAGATGATTGGCGCGAGACCGTAGCGGCCGCACTTGCATTAGATATCGACCACATCAGCGCATACGCACTTATTGTTGAAACCGGGACAAAACTTGCTGCGCAGATTAAGCGTGGAGATTTAACAATGCCTATTGATGATCTAATGGCAGATATGTATTTATTAGTTGATCACATGTGCGAAGAAGCTGGGCTGACTTGGTATGAACTATCCAACTGGTCAAAGCCTGGACACCAATGTCGCCATAACATTGCATATTGGGAAAACAAAAACTGGTGGGGACTTGGGCCAGGTGCTCATTCACATGTTGATGGAAAACGTTTCTGGAATCTGAAGCACCCAACGACGTACAAGCAAAAGCTTTTTGCGGGGGAGACTCCGATTTTAGATAGCGAGCAGCTAACAGCAGATCAGATCAATGATGAAGCGATTCTGCTTCAGATTCGAATGCGTGAAGGCCTAGAGATTGCTCTGCTTTTGCCCCATCAATTAGAGGTGCTAGCCGAATACCGTCACAACGGTTTTGTTGAGATCAACGAAGATCGCGTTCTATTGACCCCTACGGGCCGCTTGATCGCAGATCGAATCGTGCGAGAAATAACTTTCTAGTACCCTAGGCACAAATGTCATCACGTCGTCTTGAAATCCTCCGCGCAATTGTCGATGAGTACGTTGCGACCCAAGAACCTGTCGGCTCGAAATCAATCGCTGATCATCATGGTTTGGGAATTTCACCTGCCACGATCCGAAATGAAATGGCTGTGCTGGAAGATGAGGGTCTGATCACACAGCCTCATACAAGCGCTGGACGTATTCCAACTGATCTTGGATACCGAGTTTTTGTAGATAAGTTAGCAACCGTTAAAAAGTTTTCATCTGCCGAGCGCAGAGCGATTGAAACATTTCTTCAGGGCTCTAATGATTTAGAAGAGTTGTTGAAAAGATCTGCAAAGTTATTGGCAGATATTACAAAGCAGGTCGCCGTTGTTACCTACCCAATTATTGGAGAAGGCCGCGAGAAGATGGCAATCTCAGGAACTGCAAACTTAGCGCGATCTGGCGAAGATTTAGGTCTTACTCTTTCCCCCATTCTTGAAGCACTCGAAGAACAAGTTGTTATTTTGCGCTTACTAGATGAGGCGCGCTCAACGGTACATGTTCGAATCGGTAGTGAGCAGAATGAAACAAATCTGCAATCAACATCATTGGTAACAGTTGGTTACGGCGTAGAGTCGGCTCAACATGGCGCAGTTGGTGTCTTAGGGCCAACTCGTATGGATTACGCAGGTTCTATTGCAGCAGTCGATGCCGTTGCCCGTTACGTTGAACGTTTTATCAATGAGGGTCCATAAGTGGCAGATCATTATCAAACTTTAGGTGTCACAAAGGGTGCTAGTTCTGATGAGATTAAGAAGGCGTACCGCAAGCTTGCGCGCGAACTACATCCAGATGTGAACCCTGATCCTCACACGCAAGAAAAGTTTAAAGAAGTTACCGAGGCTTACGATGTTTTGAGCGATCCCCAAAAGCGCCAGTCCTATGACATGGGTGGCAGTAATTTTGGAGGTGCAAACTTTGGTGGCGGATTTAGCGACATCATGGATGCATTCTTTGGTGGTGGAGGATCTCGCGGACCACGTCCACGTACGCGCGCAGGACAAGATTCGCTCATCAGAATTCAAGTTGATCTAAATGAAGCATGTTTTGGAACAGAGCGCGAGATAACAGTTGAATCAGCAGTTGTGTGCCCTAAGTGCACTGGTACTGGCTGTTTAGATGGTCAACATCCTGAAACATGTATGACGTGTAAGGGTCGCGGAGAAACACAACAAGTTGTGCGTTCTGTCATTGGTCAGGTAATGACTTCACGCCCATGTAATGCATGCCAGGGATATGGAAGCGTTATTAAGAGCCCATGTCGTGAATGTGCTGGCGAAGGACGCGTACGCAGTCGTCAAACAATTGATGTAAAGATCCCTGCCGGTGTTGAAACTGGAAACAGAATTCAGATGTCAGGTCGCGGTGAAGTTGGTGCAGGAGGCGGTCCCGCTGGTGATTTGTATGTAGAAATTGTTGAAGAGCGCCACGAATACTTAGTTCGAGATGGCGACACATTGCACATGGCATTGGAAATCACGATGATCGCTGCCGCACTTGGCACAACAGTTACAGTTGAATCATTAGATGGGCCAGTAGATGTCAGTGTAAAACCCGGCACACAAAGTGGAACACCCATTGTTATTAAGGGCAAGGGTATGACCCGCTTGCGCCGTGGAGACCGTGGGGATTTGATTATTCATATAGAGGTAATTACTCCAACAAAGTTAAGCAAGGATGAAGAAAAGATTCTGCGCTCTTTTGCTGAAGCTCGTGGCGAGAAAGCTAACGAAGCCCATGTAAAGGGCCAAGATGGATCAATCTTTAGCAAGCTCAAGGGAGTGTTCCACAAGTAATGTTCACACTCTTTTTCGTAGATGATCTGCCAACTACTGTCGGCGGGCTATATGAGTTTGCAAATGATGATGCCAATCACGCGATTCGTGTCTTACGTATGCAGGCAGGGGCAGAATTTATGCTCAGCGATGGTCAAGGAACCTGGTCACAGGTAGTCGCAACTGAGGTCAAGAAAAAATCTATGCAGGTACGAGTTATAGATTCAGGATTCCAACAGCCACTTGCAACGACAATTACCGTAGTTCAAGCTTTACCCAAGGGTGATCGCGCAAAAGAAGCGGTTGAATTGTTAACAGAAGCTGGTGTTGACCGTATTGTTCCGTGGGCATCTGCACGCAGCATCGGTAAGGGTTCAGAAAAGTTTGCAATCACAGCACGAGAAGCGAGCAAGCAATCTCGCAGATTTAGAATCCCTGAAGTTACAGAGATCGCAACAACCGCCCAGATT
>JBILJK010000105.1:0-3316 GCA_044377285.1 Candidatus Planktophila sp. | reverse complement strand
CCCCAAATATGCTTCAGCATCGCGCTTTAGCTTTTGCAAAACACGTGCTGAAATTTCTTGTGATGTGTACTTCTTGCCATCGATATCGATAGTCCAGTTAGTACCCATGTGACGCTTAACGGATCGGATTGTGCGATCTACGTTTGTTACTGATTGACGCTTTGCAACCTCACCAACAAGGACTTCACCGTTTTTGGCGAATGCCACGATGGATGGGGTAGTGCGCGCACCTTCTGCGTTGGCGATAACCGTTGGCTCGCCACCTTCAAGGACAGATACGCAGCTGTTTGTTGTTCCTAGGTCGATTCCGACTGCTCTAGCCATTGTGTGTGCTCCTTTTATCCCTCTCGAGCCTGATTTAGGGTCGAGGATTGTTGAACCTGAGTCGAGTATACACAAAAGGTTGAGTCGAAGCGACTCAGGTTTCTATCTCGTTGAACACACAACCCTTAGAGAACTCATTCCCGAAGTCGTTTTCCTGGCCTGGAACCCCGAACCACGCTGCGAAATCGGTCTGCGCGGACATAGCCTTACCCCCATGAACCTCGCACTCGCAGGCCTTTCCTACGGCATAACCATCGTTGCCCTAGTTCTTCTTGCTGTTCGCACTAAGGCGCTGATCGGTATCTATAAGAAGGGTCAGCCAGATCCAACGCGCAGCGACAACAAAGCACAGCGTTTGCGAATGGCAGCAGGCGAAATCTTTGGACATACAAAGATGTTCAACTTTACCGTTGTTGGTTTTGCTCACTGGTTTGTGATGGTTGGCTTCTTCGCACTATTTGGAACTTTGGTTACTGCATACGGACAGTTAATAAATCCACAATTTGCGTTGCCAATTATTGGACACTTGTGGATTTACGAATACATCACCGAGCTAGTTGCATGGGCTACAGGTATTGGAATCGTGGCATTAATTGGTATCCGCCAGGTCACACGATTGCGCAATAAGCGTTCACGTTTTGCTGGATCCGGCATGTTAAAGGCGTACTACGTTGAATTTACGATCGTGCTAATTGTCTTCTGTGTAATTGCATTGCGCGGTCTAGAAGGTGCGCTTTCTGAAGAAACTGCATGGAATCGCCACTACATCACCACCTGGTTTATCGCTTCAATGTTTAAGTCAATGACGCTGTCACAACTAACAATGTGGATTCAAATTGTTGCAACGATCAAGATTGTTGGATCGATGACATGGTTCATTGTGATTGCAACCAACTTTACGATGGGTATTGCTTGGCACCGATTCTTGGCACCATTTAATATTTACTACCGCCGCAACGCTGATGGAAAGTCATCCTTAGGTGCTTTGCCTCCAATGTTGTCTCATGGCGAAGAAATTAACTTTGAAGATCCAAAGGAAGATGATGTCTTTGGTTTAGGTACACGTGCCGACATATCCTGGAAGGGATTGTTGGATATGACATCCTGTACCGAATGCGGCCGTTGCCAATCTCAATGCCCTGCCTGGCATACGGAAAAACCATTGTCGCCAAAGCTTTTAATCATGGCTATGCGCGATCACGCCTTTGCTAAAACCGTTGAAAATGAAGCACTTGTTGGTGAGAATTCACCAATTAGTTTGGATGTCTTGTGGTCATGTACGACATGTGGTGCGTGTGTTAATGAATGCCCAGTTGATATCGAACACATCGATCACATCGTAAACATGCGTCGCTTTCAGGTATTGGTCGAATCTGAATTTCCATCAGAGCTTGGCGGAACATTTAGAAACCTGGAAAAGACAGGTAATCCATGGGGTGCTAATCGCACAGACCGCGAAGCATGGATTGCTGAATGTGATTTCCCTGTCAATGTTATTGAAGGCCAATTGCCAGAAGATGTCGAATACTTGTTCTGGGTTGGTTGCGCTGGTGCGTATGAAGAACGAGCAAAGAAAACTACAAAGGCTGTTGCAGAACTTTTGTATATGGCTGGAGTTAACTTTGCAGTGCTGGGTAAGAAGGAAACATGTACAGGAGATCCTGCACGACGTGCCGGTAATGAATTCTTGTATCAAATTCTTGCCCGTGAAAATATAGAAACATTTAAAGAAGCATTTGGTGATCGACCAAAGGGTAAAAAGAAAGTTGTTGTTACCTGTCCTCATTGCTTTACAACAATTGGTCGCGATTATGGACAACAAGGTTTTGAACTTGAAATGGTTCACCACACACAACTGCTTAATCAGTTGCTGCGCGAAAAGCGTTTGATACCAATCAAGATGTCACACACCGCAATGACTTATCACGATCCTTGTTACTTAGGTCGTCACAATGAGATCTACCAACCACCGCGTGAAATTCTGGAAGCAACTGGCGCAGAGCTAACTGAGATGCCGCGCAATAAGGAACGATCATTTTGTTGTGGCGCTGGTGGTGGACGTATGTGGATGGAAGAGAAAATTGGCACACGCATCAACATCAACCGTGTTGAAGAAGCGATTAATACCGGTGCAACCGAATTAGCTGTTGCCTGTCCTTTCTGTCGGGTTATGACCTCAGACGGTATGAACGCCAAGGAGTCTGCCGTTGAAGTTTTAGATGTTGCTCAGGTGCTGCTGCGCTCAGTCAAGCAAAATTAGGCGTAGTTTCCACGTCTTCTCAGCAATCTTTCAGGCTATGAGAGCATTGTCTAGCCATGACAACCACCATTGAAAAGAACTCCCAGCGCATTCTCGTCGTTGATGATGAATCAAGCATCAGCGAGTTAATTTCTACAAGCCTTCGATTTGTGGGCTTTGATGTCCGCACCGCAGCTAATGGTGCAGAGGCTCTACGTGTAGCAGAAGAGTTCAAGCCACATGCAATGGTTCTTGATGTCATGTTGCCTGATCTAGATGGTTTTGAAGTGTGCAAAAAGATTCGCAATGAAGGCGTCGATACCGGCGTGCTATTTCTTACAGCTAAAGATGGCATGGAAGACAAAGTTAAGGGTCTGACCCTTGGCGGCGATGATTACATGACTAAGCCATTTTCACTAGAAGAACTTGTTGCTCGTCTGCGCGCACTTCTCCGTCGCACAGGTGTGGATCAGATTGAAATCGATGATGAAAAAATGCGCTTTGCTGATCTTGAATTAGATGAAGCAACTCACGAAGTTCGTCGTGCAGGCCAGATGCTTGATCTTTCACCAACTGAATTTGCATTGCTGCGCTACTTAATTATTAACGCCGATCGCGTTGTGTCTAAGGCGCAAATCCTTGATCACGTGTGGCAGTACGACTTCCGTGGTGACATGGGAATCGTTGAGACTTATATTTCATATCTTCGCAAGAAGGTAGATTCATTTGATCCACCACTTATCCATACAGTGC
>JBILJK010000104.1:0-3326 GCA_044377285.1 Candidatus Planktophila sp. | reverse complement strand
GACACAGTTGATTTCGGTCCTAACTATGACGGTCAGCTTTCTGAGCCCGTTGTTTTGCCTGCTGCATATCCAAACCTTCTTGTAAATGGTGGTTCAGGTATTGCAGTTGGTATGGCCACAAACATGGCGCCGCACAACTTAGGCGAAGTTATTGCCGCAACTAAGTTTTTGATTGAAAACCCAACCGCAACTGTTAAGCAGTTAATGAAGTTTATTCCGGGTCCAGATTTTCCAACAGGTGGCGAAATCGTTGGACTAGATGGTGTCCGTGAGGCCTATGCAACAGGTAAGGGATCCTTCAAGGTTCGTGCATCAGTTGAAATTGAAAAGGTGACATCTCGCAAGATGGGTATTGTCATCAAAGAGTTGCCATACACAATTGGACCTGAAAAGGTTGTAGAACGTATTGCTGCTCTTGTTAAAGCAAAGAAGATTCAAGGAATCAGCGACATCATTGATCTATCTGATGGTCAAACAGGTACCAATGTTGTTATTGAGATCAAAAACGGTTTTGAGCCTGAAGAGGTTCTAGAGAAGTTATACGCACTTACCCCAATGGAAGATGCTTTTGCGATCAACGCAGTTGCACTTGTTAAGGGCAAGCCACAAACTCTAGGTCTCAAAGAACTTCTTCGTGTCTTTATCGATCACCGCATCGAAGTTGTTCGTCGCCGCTCTGAGTTCCGCAAAGCAAAGGCAGAAGGACGCCTGGGTCTAGTTGATGGATTGCTTAAAGCAATTATCGATATTGATAAGGTCATAAAGATTATTCGCGGTAGCGATGATGCAGCTCAAGCAAAAGAGAAGTTGATCAAAGACTTTAAGTTAAATGATGAGCAAGCAACATACATTTTGGATATGCCGCTGCGACGTCTAACAAAGATGAGCAAGATTGAACTTGAAACTGAACAAAAGGAGCTAAAGACTGTTATTGCAGAGCTCACAAAGTTACTTAAGAGCGAAGATGCAATCAAAGCTCAGGTTTCTGATGAATTAACTGCTGTTGGTAAGTCATTTGCTATAGCCCGACGCACTCGAATTGGTGCTGCTTAAACCCAGCCGATAGACTTGGGTGTGATTTCAACCCAAGCCCTCGAATTACGTGCAGGTGCACGCCTTTTAGTTAAAGGTGTAACTGTTCGTATTAATAGCGGCGACCGAATTGGTTTTGTGGGTCGAAACGGTGCTGGTAAATCAACTCTTGCAAAAGTTTTAGCTGGTGAAAATATGCCAGCAGGTGGCGCAGTAAATCGCACAGGAAAAATTGGTTACTTGCCTCAGGATCCACGCACCGGTGATGAACCTGGCACAGTGATCGATCGCATTCTTTCGGCCCGTGACCTTGATCAGATCGCTGCCCGTATGCGCTCTGTTGAGGAGGAAATGGCTACTGCCCAAGGCGAAGCACTTGAAAAAGCGATGGAACGTTATGGTCGCGTTGAATCAGAGTTCTCTGCAGCCGGTGGCTATGCAGCAACAGCCGAAGCAGAAGCGATTGCAACATCTCTTGGAGTATCAGAGGCAGTCTTTGGCAATGAACTAGCGACTCTTTCTGGTGGTCAACGACGTCGTATTGAACTAGCTCGTATTCTCTTTAGTGGAGCAGAGACATTGCTTCTGGATGAGCCAACTAACCACTTAGATGCTGATTCCATTGTGTGGCTACGCGAGTTTTTATCTAAGTACTCTGGCGGATTAGTAATTATTTCCCACGATGTGAACTTGATCGAAACTGTTGTGAACAAGGTGTTTTATTTGGATGCCAACCGTAACTGCATCGATGTCTACAACTTGGGTTGGAAGGCTTACCTTCTACAACGTGAGCAAGATGAACACCGCCGCAAAAAAGAACGTGCCAATGCTGAAAAGCGTGCAGAGATCTTGCAGAAACAGGGCGAGAAGATGCGTGCAAAGGCATCTAAGGCAACCGCTGCCCAGGGAATGTTACGCCGTGCTGAAAAACTACGTAGCGGTCTAGATGATGTTCGAGTCGCAGACAAGGTTGCAAAGCTTCGCTTCCCAACCCCTGCCCCATGTGGAAAGACACCGCTATCTGGCGAAGAGTTATCGAAGAACTACGGATCACTTGAAATCTTTACAGATGTTTCATGTGTGATTGATAAGGGTTCACGTGTTGTGATTCTTGGACTTAACGGTGCAGGCAAGACAACGTTGTTGCGTATTTTGGCCGGCGAACTTGAATCTGATACTGGAAAAGTTGAGCATGGCCACGGCCTAAAGATTGGCTACTACGCCCAAGAGCATGAATCACTTGATTTTGAACGTACGATCTTAGAGAACATGATGTCTGCAACTCCAGATATTGCTGAACCAGAAGCCCGCACCACATTGGGTTCCTTCTTGTTTGTTGGCGATGATGTTCATAAGCCAGTAAAGGTTTTATCTGGTGGCGAGCGAACACGTTTAGCGCTAGCTGTATTAGTTGTGTCTGCTGCAAATGTTTTGTTACTTGATGAGCCAACAAACAACTTAGATCCAGCATCTCGCGCAGAAATTCTTGGCGCGCTAGCTGAGTATCAAGGTTCTGTAATCATGGTTTCTCACGATGAAGGCGCTGTACAAGCCCTAAAGCCAGAGCGAGTTATTTTGTTGCCAGATGGCGACGAGGATTTGTGGAAAGAGGAGTACTTCGATCTAGTCTCAATTGACTAGCGATTCCTGGCTCCTCTCAAAGTCTCCAATACAACCCACTGGGGTTAAATTCTCACGCTCAAAGTCGGGTTCTCGGCAAAAGAATCTGCTACAAGGCCATTAGAATTCAAATGTGCGTACAAACGTGAAACGGATAAGTTTGTGCATTGCGTTCGCCCTAATGCTGAACGTCGAGTTAGCGCAAGCAACTGATGTTGCAGCTCCGGTCATTGATCAGGTCTCATCACCAGCATCTGCCAACTCTGGAGATCGAGTAACCCTCTCTTGGAGAGTCTCGGATGATGTCAGCATTGGTTTAATTTCTAACACGATCCCCTTTACTAATACTGAGTTGTATAAGGTCGCAGGATGGATTAAGGGTGCAGATGGAAATTCAACTCGAACATCAGGAGACAATAAGGTTGGTAATTACACCAGTTCAATAGTCATTCCTGCTGGAGTATCAGGGGTCTACCGAATCAACATTTATGCTTACGATGGAGTAGGAAATCGGACAGACATCTCAGCCAACATCTCAATTACTTCTCAAATAACTGATGTTGCAGCTCCGGTCATTGATCAGGTCTCATCACCAGCATCTGCCAACTCTGGAGATCGAGTAACCCTCTCTTGGAGAGTCTCGGATGATGTCAGCATTGGTTTAATTTCTAACA
>JBILJK010000103.1:0-3362 GCA_044377285.1 Candidatus Planktophila sp. | reverse complement strand
AACTGTGGATCGTGACATTCAATGGGTTGCAGCTAAGGCAATTGCAGATGTAGTCAAGTCTACTCGGGCATTAAGTGGAACTGTAATTGTCATGGATCCAAAAACAGGTCAAGTCTTAGCTCATGCAACAGCTCCAACATTTGATCCGAATAACACATCCAAGGTTTCATTGATAGCAATGCGCAATCCATCTGTTCAAGATGTCTACGAACCAGGCTCTACTGGAAAGGTTATGACACTTGCAGCAGCCTTGGAAGAAAAGAAAATTACACCAGAAACCGTTTTAACAATCCCTTATGCACTCAAGCGCTCAGTAAAGACATTCCATGATCATGAGCCACATCCAACTCAGCGCTTAACTACAGCCGGAGTTTTAGCGGTTTCAAGTAATACAGGCTCAATCAAAATCGGTGAAATGCTTTCGAATGACACGCTATACGATTATTTAACAAAGTTTGGAATCGGTGTAAAAACTGGTTCAGGTTTACCTGGAGAATCTCGCGGAATTCTTCCAAAGGTTGCAGATTGGTCTGGAACAACAGCACCAACTGTGGCTTTTGGGCAGGGATATTCACTGACTGCAATGCAGGCAACAAGTGTTTTCGCAACAATTGCAAATAATGGAGTTCGCGTATCTCCAACGGTAATTGCTGGAACAAGTGATTCCAGCGGAAATTACACACCATCGGCTACCCGCGAAAGCGTTCGCGTAATTAGTGGAGACACCGCAACAAAGATGCGATTGATGATGGAGAGTGTGGTTTCGGCAAATGGAACTGCGCCTTCTGCAGCGATACCTGGATATCGAGTAGCGGGAAAAACTGGAACTGCCCAGCGCATCGATGACACCTGTGGTTGCTACCGAGGGTATACGGCATCTTTCATTGGCTTTGCACCAGCAGATAATCCAGCTTATGTAATTTCAGTAACCATCCAAGATCCAAAGGGAATGCACTGGGGTGGATACCTTGGCGGACCAGTATTCAAAAAGGTTATGTCATTTGTTCTACAGTCAAAGGGAATTGCACCAACTGGCACAAAAATCATCCCGATTGCATTGACTGAAAAGCAATTAATTGCTGCAAAGAAGGCCGCACGTGTCAAGACCAATTGAGGAATTTAAAAGAACAGTTCAGTCCGTAGCGGCAATTGCGAATGCAACCCTTACGGGAGATACAGCAGCAGTTATTACTGGGATAACTCTTTCCAGCAATGATGTTCAAGAAGGCGATTTGTTTATCGCATTGCCCGGTGAAAAGGTTCATGGCGCAAATTTCGTTCAAGATGCCATTGCTCGCGGTGCGGTAGCAGTTCTGACTGATGCAGAGGGCGCATCAAAGGTCTCGGGTGTTCCTGTAATCATAAGCGAACACCCACGACGCGCAGCTGGTGTGATCAGCGCTTGGTTCTATAGCGAGCCGATGCGGGATTTGTACAGTGTTGGCGTAACCGGAACAAATGGCAAGACAACTGTTACAACTTTGCTGCATCAGATTATGTCGGCTGCAGGGCGCGACAGTGGATTGATCGGTACGGTTGAAACTCGAATTGGCAATGAAACCCTTGCAAGTAAGCGCACAACCCCCGAGAGCAGTGATTTACAGGCCTTATCAGCTGTCATGCGTGAGCGCCACATGCGCAACCTTGTGATGGAAGTTTCGAGCCATGCAATTACCCTTGAACGTATTCGAGGCAGTCACTTTGCTGTAGTTGCTTTTACCAATCTTTCACAGGACCACTTAGATTTTCACAAGAGTATGGATGAATACTTTGCGGCAAAGTCAAAGTTGTTTACCTATGAATTTGCAGATTTGGCAGTAATTAACATTGATGATGCCCATGGTGTACAACTAGCTGCAACAACTGAGCTTCCGGTGATGAGTGTTTCTCGCCATAACCACAGTGCAACCTGGCATTACGTCTCAATTTCACCTGACTATGCCGGTGCTCATGTCGCCATTCGAGGCAGTGGTGGAATTTTAATTGAAGGAAAGATCCAGCTACACGGTGGCTATAACTATGACAATCTCTTAATGGCAGTTGCTATTGCTAATGAAAGTGGAATTGATCCAATCGATATTGCTGCACTATTGCCTAATCTAACAGGGGCAGCTGGACGACTTGAAGCTGTGCGCCTTGGTCAAAACTTCACGGCACTTGTTGATTACGCACACTCACCAGATGCGGTTGCTCGAGTATTGGAAACTGCTCATGAAATTACGAATGGACGCGTAATTGCCGTCCTTGGTTGCGGTGGAGATCGAGATACATCAAAGCGGCCATTAATGGGAAAGGCTTTGCACGAAGGCGCAGATGTTGCAATCTTTACAAGCGATAACCCTCGTTCGGAAAAACCTGAAGAGATTTTAGTTCAGATGACATTAGGTCTAGATATTCACGAACCAAGTACCGTAATTGTTGATCGATCAACTGCAATAAAAACAGCTGTAAATGAAGCCCAAGAGGGCGATCTTGTTCTAATCCTAGGAAAGGGTCATGAAAAAGGTCAGGAGATTGCAGGCGTTATTCATCCCTTTGATGATCGCGTAGAACTTGCTCGAGCAATCGAGGACAAAAAGTGATTACTTTAACCGCAGGAGAGATTTCATTATTAGTTGGCGGAGAACTGCATTGCGATAAAGATTTGTTGGTTTCTAAAGCACCTGTATTTGATTCGCGCTTAGCCACCCCTGGTTGCATCTTCTTAGCACTCAAAGGTGAAAAAGTTGATGGACATGATTTTGCAGCCGATGCCTACCGCGCAGGTGCGATGTTTTCCCTGACAACTCACCGAATCGATGGACCCTGCATTGTTGTTGATGATGTTTTGGCCGCGCTATCTGCTTTAGCTTCTTTTGTGCGCAAGCGTTTAACTGGCTTAACAGTTATTGGAATTACTGGGTCCCAAGGAAAGACAAGCACAAAAGATTTACTCGCTCATATGCTCAGTGTTGCTGGACCAACCGTGGCACCTGCGGGCTCATTCAACAATGATTTGGGTTTACCGATTACCTTGCTGCAATGCGATGAACGCACAAAGTTTTGTATTCTTGAAATGGGCGCACGTCACAAAGGAGACATTGCTCGCCTTTGCGAAATCGCACAACCAAATATTGCAGTTGTTCTGGTTGTTGGTACCGCACACCTTGGTGAATTTGGCTCAGTTCAAGCGATAGCAGAAACTAAGTCAGAGTTAGTTCAATCATTAGGCGCAGATGGCATTGCAATACTTGGTAGCTATGATCAATACACACCTGCAATGGCATCACTTCATTCGGGGCGCACAATTGTTTTCGGTAATACCCAAGAAGTTCGTGCCGCAGATATTGAAATTCGCGAAGGCTGTCCGCACTTTGATCTTG
>JBILJK010000022.1:0-11517 GCA_044377285.1 Candidatus Planktophila sp. | reverse complement strand
CAATCAACATTGCCTAACGGCATCAAGCTAGAACAGATTTCAGTTCCATTTGGTGTAATTGGAATGGTCTATGAAGCACGCCCGAATGTGACTGTCGATGCTGCAGTAATTTTGTTGATGTCGGGAAATGCTGCCTTGCTTCGAGGCTCGTCAAGTGCGGCACACAGCAATGAAATTTTGGTTCGCGTAATGCGCGATGCCCTAGCAACTACTTCAATTTCTCCAGATGTTATCCAGCTAGTTCCATCTGAAGACCGCGAAACAGTTAAAGCTCTTTTAAATGCTCGCGGAAAAGTAGATTTAGTAATTCCTCGCGGAAGCGCTGCATTAATCCGCATGGTTGTTGATGAATCAACTGTTCCCACGATTGAAACAGGCGCGGGTGTTTGCCATGTATACATAGATGAATTTGCAGATCTTTCAAAGGCATTACCGATCATCATCAACTCAAAGGTGCAGCGCCCAAGCGTCTGTAATGCTGCAGAAACACTTCTTCTTCACACTGCAGTAGCAAATGAGTTTGGACCAGTTGCTCTTAAGGCATTGCATGAAGCCGGCGTTATTCTGCACTGTGATGGCGCTTCTCTTGCGATTGCTAGAAACGCTGGTATTCCAGCGACCCTGGCAACTGATGAGAATTTCTGCACCGAGTACGGCACCCTTGAAATCAATGTTGCAATTGTTGAATCTGTCGATGCGGCAAGTGCTCACATTGCAAAGTTCGGTACTCAACATACTGAAGCGATAATTTCCGAAAACGATCACAATGTAAAGAGATTTATTGCTTTGGCAGATTGTGCAGCAGTCATGGTCAATACATCCACACGCTTTACCGATGGCGAACAAATGGGCTTTGGTGCTGAAATTGGTATCTCAAATCAAAAATTACATGCCCGAGGCCCAATGGGGCTTGAAGCGATGACGACGACCACTTGGATTGTTACGGGAAATGGTCAAATTCGCAGTTAGGCTGCAATTTAATTAGACTGACACCCATGAGTAGCCTTTCACGCGATGATGTCGCCAAGCTTGCAGGCCTTGCCCGCATCGAAATGAGCGAAGAAGAGTTAGTCAATCTCTCTAAAGAGTTCACAGTTATTTTGGATGCTGTTGCTCGTGTGCAGGAAGTTGCCGGAGCAGATGTTGAAGCAACCTCGCACCCATTGCCACTTCGCAATGTGTTTCGTCCAGATGTAGTTGTGCCAAGTCTTACTCCAGAAGAAGCTCTATCGGGTGCGCCAGCACAAGAAGAACAACGCTTCCGTGTCCCTCAGATTTTGGGTGAAGAATGATTCGTAACTCAGCATCTGAAATGGCAGCCAAGCTGGCTGCAGGTGAAACAACTTCTGTTGCATTGACGCAAGCACATTTAGATCGTATTGCCGCGGTTGATACTGATGTTCATGCATTTTTGTATGTCGATACCGAAGGTGCTTTAGCCCAAGCCGCAGCAGTTGATGCAAAGCGCGCAAAGGGTGAAAAGTTGTCACCACTTGCAGGTGTTCCACTTGCACTCAAAGATGTAATGGCGCAAAAAGGTATTCCAACAACGTGTGGTTCTAAAATCCTTGAAGGATGGCGCCCACCATATGACTCAACAGTTGTTGCAAACCTGAAAAAGAATGACATTGTTATTTTGGGTAAAACCAATATGGATGAGTTTGCGATGGGTTCATCGACAGAAAACTCTGCATACGGTCCAACCCATAACCCATGGGATTTAACTCGCATTCCTGGTGGTTCAGGCGGTGGATCGTCGGCCGCTCTTGCAGCATTTGAAGCACCTCTTGCAATTGGTACAGATACTGGTGGATCTATTCGCCAACCTGCAGCTGTTACCGGAACTGTTGGAGTTAAACCAACGTACGGCGGAGTTTCACGTTATGGCTTGGTAGCTTTTTCTTCTTCTCTCGATCAAGCAGGACCGTGTGCACGCACAGTTTTAGATGCAGCCCTATTGCATGAAGCAGTTGCAGGACATGATCCAAAGGATGCAACAAGTATTAATGCACCGGTCCCACAAGTAGTTGCTGCAGCAAAATCCGGTGATGTAAAGGGAATGAGAATCGGTGTTGTAAAGGAACTCAATGGTGATGGATACCAACCTGGAGTTCGCGCCCGCTTTGAAGAATCACTTGAATTACTTGCAAAAGCTGGGGCAGAAATCGTAGAAGTATCTGCACCTAACTTTGAATACGCCCTCGCTGCGTACTACTTAATTGCACCATCTGAATGCTCATCTAACTTAGCTCGCTTTGATGCAATGCGTTATGGCTTGCGTGTTGGCGATGTTGACGGCGCTTCAGCTGAATCAGTAATGAATTTAACTCGCGAAGTTGGCTTTGGCAAAGAGGTAAAGCGCCGCATCATCTTGGGAACCTATGCTTTGTCATCAGGTTACTACGATGCGTATTACGGAAGTGCACAGAAGGTTCGCACCCTGATAACTCAGGATTTCACAAAGGCTTTTGAAAAGGCTGATGTATTGGTTTCCCCAACTTGCCCAACGACAGCATTTAAAATTGGTGAAAAAGCAAATGATCCTTTGGCAATGTATCTCAATGACATTGCAACAATCCCAGTAAACATGGCTGGTATTGGCGGAATGTCATTGCCTTCAGGACTAGCTGATGAAGATGGATTGCCAGTTGGTTTCCAAATCATGTCACCGGTTATGAAGGATGAACGCATGTACTCAGTTGGTGCAGCGCTCGAAGCAGCGCTACTTTCCAAATGGGGTGCTCCGTTACTGGATAAGGCACCAATCATGGGAGGTGCTCGATGACTCTTTCATACGATGATGTAGTTGCTAAGTACGAACCAGTACTGGGTCTGGAAGTCCACGTTGAGCTAAATACAAACTCGAAGATGTTTTGTGGTTGCAGCACAATATTTGGCGCAGAACCAAACACACAAACATGTCCAGTGTGCTTAGCTTTGCCTGGTGCGTTGCCTGTAGTCAATGAAAAGGCGATTGAGTCAACAATCAAAATCGGTCTCGCCCTTAACTGTTCCATTGCGCCATTCTCACGATTTGCTCGCAAGAACTACTTCTATCCAGATATGCCAAAGAACTTCCAGATTTCTCAGTACGACGAGCCAATCTGCGTTGATGGCTATGTTGATGTTGAGATCGAAACCGATGAAGGCCCAAAGAAGTTTCGTGTTGAAGTAGAGCGCGTACACATGGAAGAGGACACAGGCAAGTCGCTACACGTTGGTGGCGCAACTGGTCGAATTCATGGCGCTGAATATTCACTTCTTGATTACAACCGCGCCGGAATTCCATTAGTGGAAATTGTTACCAAAATTGTTCCTGGCACAGGAAAGTACGCACCAGAGGTAGCCAAAGCCTATGTTGCCGAACTTCGTGACATCTTGCGCTCATTGGGCGTTAGTGATGTGAAGATGGAACAAGGCTCACTTCGTTGCGATGCCAACGTCTCATTGCGTTTAATTGGCGCAGAAAAACTTGGCACACGTAGTGAAACTAAGAATGTGAACTCACTTCGCTCTGTAGAACGGGCAATTCGTGGTGAAATGATTCGACATGCAGAGTTATTAAACGCAGGCGGACGTGTTGTTCAAGAAACTCGTCACTTCCAAGAAGACACAGGACTAACTCGCTCTGGTCGTTCAAAGGAACAAGCTGAGGATTATCGTTACTTCCCAGAGCCAGATCTAGTACCCGTGGAACCAGATGCTGCATGGATTGAAACATTGCGTGCAGCTTTGCCAGAACGATCATCAATTCGTCGCAAGCGTTTACAAGAAGCATGGGCAGTTCCTGATAAGGAAATGGCTGCGATGATTAATGCGGATGTTCTAGATATTGTTGAAGCAACAGTGTTACTTGGCGCAGATCCTACAAAATCTCGTACATGGTGGCTCGGAGAAATTTCACGCATCGCAAACGATAAGGATGTCGCTATTGCAGATCTTGCAATTACACCTACCGACGTTGCTGAAATCGTGGCACTAGTAAATGCGGGGGAATTAACTGACAAGCTTGCACGCCAAGTTGTTGAAGGCGTTATAGCCGGTGAAGGTAAGCCAGCACAGGTTGTTGAGAAGCGCGGAATCAAAGTTGTTAATGATGATGGAGCACTAATGGCAGCGATCGAAAAAGTTTGCGCAGAACAAGCAGAGACTGCCGAAAAAGTGCGCAATGGACATGTTCCTGCAGCTGGGGCATTAATTGGCGCCGTTATGAAAGAGACAAAAGGTCAAGCAGATGCTGCGAAAGTTCGCTCGCTGCTCTTATCCCACCTTGGACAATCAGAAGGCTAGACTTAGCACATGCCTAATATGAAACCGCGTTCGGGAGTAGTAACTGATGGACTCGAAAGAGCTCCTGCACGTGGAATGTTGCGTGCAGTTGGAATGGGTGATGAAGATTGGGTAAAGCCACAAATTGGAATTGCATCATCATGGAATGAAATCACGCCATGCAACTTATCTCTTGATCGTTTAGCAAAAGCATCTAAGCAAGGCGTTATTGACGCCGGTGGTTTCCCAATGCAATTTGGAACCATTTCTGTTTCCGACGGAATATCCATGGGTCATGAAGGTATGCACTTTTCATTAGTCTCGCGCGAAGTAATCGCAGACTCTGTTGAATGCGTTATGCAAGCAGAACGTTTAGATGGAATGGTTACCTTTGCAGGGTGCGATAAGTCTCTGCCTGGAATGATGATGGCAGCGGCGCGTATCGATGTTGCAAGTGTTTTTGTATACGCAGGTTCTACTTTGCCAGGCCAAGTTGATGGTAAAGATGTAACAATTATTGATGCATTTGAAGCTGTCGGCGCATGTGCTCGTGGATTGATTACAAAAGAGCGTGTGGATGAAATTGAACGTGCAATCTGTCCAGGAGAAGGTGCTTGCGGAGGTATGTACACCGCAAACACAATGGCAAGTATCGGCGAAGCTATTGGGCTTTCTTTGCCAGGATCTGCTGCGCCTCCAGCGGTTGATCGACGACGAGATACATATGCAATTGCATCAGGGGCCGCAGTTGTCGAACTTATTCGTCAAGGAATTACTACTCGAGACATCTTGACTAAGCCTGCCTTTGAAAATGCGATTACGATTTTGATGGCGCTGGGTGGTTCTACCAATGCGGTGCTTCACTTGTTAGCAATTGCCAACGAAGCACATGTAGATCTATCTCTGGATGATTTCCATCGCATCGGTTCAAAGGTTCCTTTACTTGGCGATCTCAAGCCATTCGGCCAATTTGTTATGAGCGATGTGGACAAGGTTGGTGGAATTCCTGTTGTCCTTAAGGGCTTATTAGATGCTGGCTTATTGCACGGAGATGTTTTGACAGTTACAGGCAAGACCATGGCTGAAAACTTAAGGGAGATAAATCCACCTGATCCAGATGGACAAATTCTGAAGGCTGTTTCTGCACCGATGTCTACAGATGTTGGAATCACAATTCTTGGTGGTTCTCTTGCAACTGAAGGCGCAGTATGTAAAACCGCCGGTATCGGGATTGAAAGTTTTGTAGGCCCTGCTCGCGTCTTTGAACGTGAACAAGCAGCGATGGAAGCGTTAGAAAATGGATCAATCACCGCGGGCGATGTAGTTGTAATCCGTTATGAAGGACCAAAGGGCGGACCAGGCATGCGTGAAATGTTAATGATCACTGGTGCAATAAAAGGTGCAGGGCTTGGCAAGTCAACATTGTTGTTAACTGATGGTCGTTTTTCTGGTGGGTCAACAGGTTTATGTGTTGGCCATGTTGCTCCAGAAGCAGTTGATGGGGGACCAATCGCATTTATTAAAGATGGCGACATTGTGCGAATCGACATTAAGAATCGCACATTGGATTTATTGGTAGATGCTGCCGAACTTGAAGCCCGCACAGTTGGATGGACGCCGCTGACCCACAAGTACACACAAGGTGTTTTAGCTAAGTATTCAAAGTTGGTTCAGTCCGCATCTAAGGGTGCGATCTGTCAGTAGTGCTTTCACATCTGGTCCAATATTCCAAAATGTGAGATCTGCATCTCATCCCTTGACGTTGAGCCTGGTTCATTGGAGAATCAGCGCATGAGCACAACATTTGTGGTGGTGATTTAAGGGCGCGTGATCGATTTGTGATCATGCGCCGCCCTCAGTTATCTGAGGGTTTTTTCATTTCACACACAAACATGTTGAACACAACGAAAGGAGATGGATATGAGCAAGAAGATGAGTGGAGCTAAATCACTCGTGCAATCTTTGGAGTCTGCCGGCGTCGATGTGATGTTTGGAATTCCAGGCGGTGCAATTCTTCCTGCATACGATCCAATCTTTGATAGCAGCATCCGTCACATCTTGGTGCGCCACGAACAAGGCGCTGGACATGCTGCAACAGGTTATGCCCAAGTAACAGGTCGCGTTGGAGTTTGCATAGCAACATCTGGTCCTGGTGCGACAAATCTTGTTACACCACTTGCAGATGCAGCAATGGATTCTGTTCCACTAGTTGCGATCACTGGTCAAGTTCCATCGGCAGCAATCGGAACAGATGCTTTTCAGGAAGCAGATATTCGTGGCATAACAATGCCATTTACAAAACATAATTATTTGATCACAGATCCACAAGATATTCCACGTGCGATAGCTGAGGCTTTCTATATCGCCTCATCTGGCCGTCCAGGACCTGTACTTGTTGACATTGCAAAGGATGCATTGCAAAAGGAAACAGATTTTGTTTGGCCTAAGGATTTATCACTACCTGGTTACCATCCTCAAATTGAACCTGAAAATCAGGCAATTAAGGATGCCGCTGCATTAATCGCTCAATCATCAAAGCCAGTTTTCTACGTCGGTGGTGGCGTCATCAAGGCAAATGCTTCAAAAGAATTGAAGCAACTTGCCGAACTAGTTGGTGCACCTGTTGTTACTACTTTGATGGCACTGGGATCTTTTCCAGATAGCCACCCTCAGCATTTTGGTATGCCTGGTATGCACGGAACCGTTGGAGCGGTAACAGCGCTTCAAAAGGCTGATTTATTAATTACTTTGGGTGCGCGTTTTGATGACCGCGTTACCGGAAAGCTTTCAACTTTTGCGGTTAATGCAAAGGTAATCCACGCTGACATTGATCCTGCTGAAATTGGTAAGAATCGCTATGCAGATGTTCCAGTAGTTGGGGACCTAAAGCACACGATTGCCGCACTTATCCCTGCATTAAAAACTGAGTTTGCAAAGGGGCGGGCAGATCTTGCCCCATGGCTAGCGGCAATGAACAAGCTTCGCGCGACATATCCATTGGGCTATGACACTCCTAAAGATGGTTCTTTGTCACCGCAATATGTAATTGAGCGAATCAGTGCAATAACAGGACCTGAAGCAATCTATGTTGCTGGCGTTGGTCAGCACCAAATGTGGGCGGCGCAATTTGTTAAGTATGAAAATCCACGTACCTGGTTGAACTCTGGCGGACTTGGCACCATGGGGTACGCGGTTCCTGCAGCAATGGGTGCAAAAGTTGGCGCACCTGATACAACAGTGTGGGCAATTGATGGCGATGGCTGTTTCCAGATGACAAATCAAGAACTTGTGACATGTGCCCTCAACAATATTCCAATTAAGGTTGCAATTATTAACAACGAATCTCTTGGAATGGTGCGCCAATGGCAGACATTGTTCTATGAAGGCCGTTACTCAAATACAAACCTTGAATCTAAGCGAATACCAGATTTCGTAAAACTTGCAGATGCAATGGGTTGCGTGGGACTAACCTGCGATCGCCCAGAAGATGTTGATGCAATTATCAAGAAAGCTAACTCGATTAATGATCAACCTGTAGTTGTTGATTTCCGAGTATTCCGCGATGCAATGGTTTGGCCAATGGTTGCCGCCGGAACTTCAAATGATGATATTAAAATCGCGCGTGAAATAGCGCCTGACTGGGATTCACAGGAGCTCTAATGAGTACTCATACGCTTTCAGTTCTGGTTGAAAACTCACCAGGTGTACTTGCACGAGTTGCAGGTCTCTTCTCTAGACGTGCCTACAACATTGATTCTCTCGCAGTAGGACCAACAGAAAATCCAGATATTTCACGAATGACAATTGTAATCAATGTGGAAAGTCACTCGCTGGAGCAAGTGATTCGTCAATTGGATAAGTTAGTAAATGTCATCCACATTGCTGAACTAAAGTTGGAAGATTCTGTTCAAGCAGAACTTCTACTCGTCAAGATTTCTGCTACTTCTAAAAACAAATTTGATGTGGAAGCTGTTCTAGAGACATATGGCGCATCAATTGTGGATGAGGATTCAGACTCTATGACCATCGAGGCGACAGGAGATGCGGTCAAGATCAGTGACCTACTTAACGCTTTGGAGCGTTTTGGCATTCGCGAACTGGCTCAATCAGGCTTAGTCGCGATCGAACGTGGCAGCGGCTCTCTGGCAGACCGTACCCTTAGCACTCAAAGTATTCCTACCGCTGACAGCGGTCAGGCTGATTACCAAAACTAATAACGACCAAACATAAAAGGCGAATGGAGAAATACCGTGGCAGCAACGATGTATCACGAAGAGGATGCTGATCTTTCAATCATCCAGGGTCGCAAAGTCGCGATCATCGGTTACGGATCACAAGGACATGCACACGCGCTAAACCTGCGCGACAGTGGCGTAGATGTTCGCGTTGGATTAAAGGATGGCTCACCATCACGTGCAAAGGCAGAGGCTGAAGGCCTTCGCGTTGTCAGTGTTGCCGAAGCTGTTAAGGAATCAACAGTCATCATGATTTTGGCGCCAGATCACCTGCAGCGTCACATCTACTCAGATTCAATTTTGCCTAATCTTAAAGACGGCGATGCATTGTTCTTTGGACATGGATTTAATATTCGCTTTGGTTACATCAAGCCATCAGCTTCTGTTGATGTTTGCATGGTTGCACCAAAGGGTCCAGGACACTTGGTTCGTCGTGAATACGCAGCAGGTCGTGGAGTTCCAGTAATTGTTGCTGTTGAACAAGATTCAACAGGCAGTGCCTGGCCATTGACACTTTCATATGCAAAGGCAATCGGCGGACTTCGTGCTGGCGGAATTCTCACAACATTTACTGAAGAGACAGAAACAGATCTATTTGGTGAGCAATCAGTTCTTTGTGGTGGAGCATCACAGCTAGTTATGTATGGTTTTGAAGTACTTACTGAAGCTGGTTACCAGCCAGAAGTTGCTTACTTTGAGTGCCTGCATGAACTGAAGCTAATTGTTGACCTTATGTACGAAGGTGGAATTGCTAAGCAACGTTGGTCAGTATCTGACACAGCTGAATTCGGCGATTATGTATCAGGTCCACGTGTTATTGATCCACACGTTAAGGAAAACATGAAGGCTGTTCTTGCAGATATCCAAAGCGGTGTCTTTGCCAAGCGCTTCATTGATGATCAAGAAGCCGGTGGAACTGAATTTAAAACTCTTCGTGCAAAGGGTGAAACACACCCAATTGAGGCTGTTGGCCGCGAACTTCGCAAGATGTTTTCATGGATGAAGCAGTCAAAGGGCGACGATTACAAAGAAGGCAGCGCAGCGCGTGGCTAAACCTATTGTATTAATCGCTGAAGAACTCAGCCCAGCAACACTTGAAGCGCTAGGTCCTGATTTTGAAGTTGTTAACTGTGATGGTGCAAACCGCGCAGAACTTCTAGCAGCACTTGGTAAAGGTGTAGATGCGGTTTTGATTCGTTCTGCAACCAAGATGGATGCAGAAGCAATCACCGCTGCCAAGGGCTTAAAGGTTATTGCTCGCGCAGGTGTTGGCCTTGATAACGTTGATATTCCTGCAGCAACTGCAGCAGGTGTCATGGTTGTTAACGCACCAACATCAAACATTGTGTCAGCTGCCGAATTAGCAATTTCTTTGTTGATGGCATCAGCACGTTTTATCTCTCCAGCACACGCAGCGTTGCGTAATGGAAAATGGGCGCGATCTAAGTACACAGGCGCAGAGATATTTGAAAAGACACTTGGAATTGTTGGCTTTGGTCGCATTGGCCAATTAGTGGCACATCGCATGCAGGCATTTGGAATGGATGTAGTTGCTTACGATCCATATCTACAGCCAGCACGCGCAGCACAACTTGGCGTGCGTTTAGTTGAACTTGATGAACTATTAAAGATTTCAGATTTCATTACAATTCACCTTCCAAAGACAAAGGAAACTGCAAATCTAATCGGTGTGGATGCACTTAAGAAGGTAAAGCCTTCTGTTCGCATCATTAACGCTGCTCGTGGTGGCGTACTTGATGAGGCAGCGCTATTTGATGCAATCACTGAAGGCCGTGTTGCAGGTGCAGGTCTGGATGTTTTCTCAACTGAACCATGCACCGATTCACCGTTATTTACATTGGACCAAGTTGTTGCGACACCTCACTTGGGCGCATCAACTGATGAAGCTCAAGAGCGTGCAGGTATTGCAGTTGCTGTATCAGTGCGCAAAGCATTGGCCGGCGAACTTGTTCCTGATGCGGTTAACGTTAAAGGTGGAGCTATTCACGAAGAGATTCGCCCAAGCTTGCCGTTAGTTGAAAAGATGGCTCAGATTGCAACAGCAATTGCAGGTGAAGCTCCAGTTAGCATGGACTTAACTGTTAGAGGCGATATTTCAGGCCATGATTCATCAATCCTTGCAACAAGTGCACTTAAGGGTGCGCTACTTGCTTGCGGACTTTCAGATGTTACATATGTAAATGCACCTGCACTTGCTGCAGAGCGTGGAGTTACATCTGCCGTTACAACTGATCCTGAAAGTCCTGAATACCGGAGCATGATTTCATTGCGCGCAGCACTTGCCGATGGCAAGATCGTTACGGTTGATGGAACCTTGATGGGTATTCGCAAAGTTGAAAAGATCATTGCAATTGATGGATTTGATCTTGATCTTCCACCAACTGAAAATCTTTTGTTCCTTCGTTACTCAGATAAGCCAGGCGTTGTTGGCACTGTGGGTAATGCACTTGGAAAAGCCGGCATAAACATCGCTGGTATGCAGGTTGCACGTAGTGCAGCTGGCGGGGATGCATTGATGGCGATCACTGTTGATTCGCTGATCAATGATGAAATCACAGCATCAGTTAAGAAGGAAACAGGAGCAGATGTAGTGCGCTCCGTAACTTTGGTGGGGCAGAGTTAACTATCTATGACAACAATCAATCTGGCAGTTATTGCAGGCGATGGAATTGGCCCTGAGGTTGTACAAGAAGGCCTCAAGGTTTTAGATGTTGTTGCAAAAAAGTATGGAGTTGAATTTAAGAAGACTTCATATGATCTTGGTGCAGCGTTTTGGCATCGCACCGGAGAAGTTTTGCCTGATGCAACTCTGGCAGAGCTTGCACAAGCAGATGTAATTTTGCTTGGTGCAGTAGGGGACCCAACAGTTCCGAGTGGTGTTCTAGAACGTGGACTTTTATTAAAGCTTCGCTTTGCTTTTGATCACTACATCAACCTACGTCCAGCACGCTTGATGCCAGGTGTTTCTGGGCCTCTTGCAACAAAAGCACCA
>JBILJK010000102.1:0-3390 GCA_044377285.1 Candidatus Planktophila sp. | reverse complement strand
CGCTCACACGCGAGGTAAAAGAAGGTGGCACCGAAGACATTGGCCCCTTCACTTTGGAGTTTGTTGCAGTTAACCACTCGATCCCAGATGCGTTGGCCGTTGTTATCAACACCGAAGCTGGTCGAGTTTTAGCAACTGGTGATTTTAAAATGGATCAGCTTCCTCTAGATGGCCGCATAACAGATTTACGAACATTTGCACGGTTAGGCGAACAAGGCGTCGATTTATTCATGGTGGATTCAACCAACGCAGATGTTCCTGGATTTACACCATCCGAGCGAGAGATTATGCCTGCACTTAATCGAGTCATCTCATCAACTAAACGTCGTGTAATTGTTGCCTCTTTTTCTTCACATGTTCACCGTGTGCAGCAAATTATTGATGTTGCAGCACACCACGGGCGCAAAGTTGTATTCATTGGCCGATCCATGGTCCGTAATATGAAAATCGCAGAGGATATGGGTTATCTCAATGTTCCTGCTGATTTAGTCATCGATGCAAAAGACCTAGATCAATATGATGACAATGTTGTTTTGATCTGCACTGGTTCGCAAGGGGAACCAATGGCGGCTTTGTCTCGAATGGCTAACGGGGATCACCAGATTCGAGTTGGTGAAGGCGACACTGTTATTTTGGCCTCATCGCTCATTCCAGGAAATGAAAACTCAGTCTTTCGAATCATTAATGAATTAACACGATTTGGTGCAAAGGTTGTCCATAAAGCTAACGCAATGGTGCATGTTTCTGGCCACGCCGCAGCAGGTGAACTGCTTTATTGCTACAACATTGTTAAGCCCAAGTACGTGTTGCCGATTCATGGAGAATGGCGACATCTGAAAGCAAATGCAGAACTTGCGATTCAATCAGGTGTTCCACGAGACAACACTTTCATCATTGATAATGGCGTAGTTATCGACATGGTTAATCATGAAGCTGAAATCGTTGGCGCAATCCCAGTTGGCTTTGTATTTGTGGATGGCCAGAGCATCGGTGACATAACTGAAAGTTCATTAAAAGATCGTCGCATTTTGGGTGAAGAAGGATTTATATCCTGTGTTGTTGTTATTGATTCTCAGAGTGGCAAAATCGTTGCAGGTCCAGATATTCATGCACGAGGATTTAATGAAGATGCCGCAATGTTTGATGAAGTTAAGCTTCGTATTGAAAAAGCCCTAGCAGCAGCAGTTGTTGATGGAATCAATGGAACCCATCAACTATCACAAATTGTACGTAAGACAATTGGTGGTTGGGTTGGGGGAGAACATCGTCGAAAGCCGATGATTGTCCCCGTCGTTATTGAAGTCTAAAGAGCGGCGCGCCTAGTAGGTTCCGATTTGTTCACCCTTTACGATCGGTCGTGTGGCTAAAAGAAAAAAAGCACAATCTAAGACCGGTGCAGTAGGCGGAGCACTTGGTCGTGGTGTTAGTGCCACATGGCGTTTTATCGCCAACTCACTTGGAAAGAGCGTTCGTTTTATTGCTCGCGGTGCCAGAGATTTAGATCCAGCACATCAACGCGATGGAATTGCTTTTTTAATTTTAATTGTTGCTTTAATTGCAACGGCTGGTACATGGTTTCATTCAGACAACATTGTTGGTCGTGCGGTTTACTCCGTTATTTACGGAGGATTTGGTCGTATCGGTTTTATTTCACCGCTAGTACTTATTTACTTTGCATTTAGATTGTTTCGGATACCAGAAGATTCAAGAGCTACCGGACGAATCATTATCGGCACACTGGCACTTGCACTGTCATCAACTGGATTGGCACATTTGCTCAACGGATCAATTGGAACAGGTGCTACCGCAATGCGCGAAGGTGGCGGATGGATGGGTTATGCAATCTCCCAACCGCTAGTTGCTTTGATGACTTCTGTACTTGCTTACCCTGTTCTTGCCATTATTTTTGTATTTGGTCTATTGGTTACAACTGCTACACCTGTGTCTGAGATTCTGAATCGGATCACAAGCTCTAGTAAATGGTTGTGGTCTAAGCGTCCTGAACGTGCTGAACGTATTGAAGAAGAGTTTGAGATCTCGGAAACGCCAGCCTTTGATACCCCAGTTGTCGCTGCCTGGAACGAACCTGAAGAAGAAGAGCTGGACGAGGAAAGCTTTGATGAAGAGTTCACTGTGCCAGTTCCTGTTGTACCTATTTCGCACGCCACTGAAAATACAGTTGCAGCAAAACGCCCAGAACAATTATTGTTAACAGCAGATGTTAAATATGAGCTTCCAGCCCCGGACATTTTGCGAGCTGGTCCAGCTGCCAAAGCGAAAAGTAAGGCAAATGAATCTGTCGTAGCGGCTTTAACTGAAGTCTTTTTGCAGTTCGATATCGATGCGCAAGTCACAGGCTTTATGCGAGGCCCAACTGTTACACGCTACGAGGTAGAACTCGGCAACGCTGTAAAGGTAGAGCGCATTACAGCTCTTGCTAAGAACATTTCATACGCTGTTGCTAGTAGCGATGTGCGAATCCTTTCGCCAATCCCAGGTAAGTCAGCGGTGGGAATTGAAATCCCAAATGCAGATCGGGAAATAGTCGCATTAGGTGATGTTTTGCGCTCAACAGTTGCGGGTCAAGATTTACACCCAATGCTGGTGGCGTTGGGTAAAGATGTTGAAGGTAATTTTGTTTGTGCAAACCTAGCCAAAATGCCTCACTTATTAGTAGCTGGCGCAACTGGCGCAGGCAAGTCGTCAATGATTAACGCGATGATTACTTCGATATTAATGCGATCAACCCCTGATGATGTGCGCTTAGTGCTTATTGATCCAAAACGAGTAGAGCTAACAGCCTACGAAGGTATACCTCACCTTATTACTCCAATTATTACTAACCCTAAAAAAGCAGCAGATGCATTAACGTGGGTAGTGCGCGAGATGGATTTGCGATACGAGGATCTATCAACCTTTGGCTTTAGACATATTGATGACTTCAACAAAGCAGTGCGAGCAGGAAAAGTTGTTCCACCAGCTGGCAGTGATCGTACAGTTGAGCCTTATCCATATTTGCTTGTCATCATCGATGAGTTAGCGGACTTAATGATGGTCGCAGCAAAAGAGGTTGAAGAATCAGTTGTTCGCATTACGCAGTTGGCTCGTTCTGCCGGCATTCACTTGGTATTAGCAACACAGCGACCATCAGTAGATGTCGTGACAGGTTTAATCAAAGCTAATGTTCCCTCACGCCTTTCCTTTGCTACAAGTTCACTTGCAGATAGTCGCGTTATTTTGGATACACCTGGTGCTGAAAAATTAGTAGGACAGGGTGATGCCTTGTTTATTCCTATGGGCTCAAGTCGGGCAATAAGAATTCAAGGGGCATATGTTTCTGAACGAGAAATTGAAGCTGTTACTACTCATGTTAAAAAACAGCTAAAACCT